>BBBL01000124.1 GCA_001311545.1 Thermus kawarayensis JCM 12314
CGCGCGCGCGGCCTGCACCAGGGCGGGGCCCACGGGACCCTCCAGGTAAAGGGTTTCCGCCTCGAGGCCCATCCCCCGGGCCCGTTCCTGCGCTTTGGCCAGATAGGCCCGCGCCGCCTGGCGGAAGGCCTCCTTCACCTCCTCCGGGTCCAGGCCCTCGAGGCCCATGACCGCAGGGGCCACATCGGCACGTGCGCCAGGGTGACCCTCGCTCCCAAAACGCCCAAGGTCCGGGCAAGGGACAGCACGCTAGCCTCCTCCCGTCCCGGGGACACCGCCACCAAAAGACGCTTGGAAAACATGGTTCTAACCTGCCTCTCCCAGGGTGAAGGTGGATGAAACCCTTTTGAGCTCCGTGAGGGGGAGCTTCAGCTCCGCTTTAGGCACCCGGGGCAGGATGCTGGGTGGAGGTGATGGAAGGATGCGCAAGTACATCTGGCTCACCGCCCTCGGCGCAGGCCTCGCCCTGGCCCAGCCTGCCCAGGCCCCCGACCCTGCCCGGTACGGCTTTCCCCAGGTGGTGGCCTCCGTGGTCCTGAACCCCTGGGACTACCTGCGCCTGGGCCTTGGCCACCTGGTCCTCACCGCGCCCGACCAGGCCTTCGGCCAGGACCCCGTGCGGCTGGAGCTTCTGGTGGGCGACCCCACCTACTGGCAGGCCTACGCCCCCAAGGGGGAACGGGTGGTCTACGCCTTCGCCCTCAGGGTGACCGACCTCAAGACGGGCGAGCGGATCCTGCGCTTCGCCCGGCCCCTCCACCTGAGCTTCTACGGCGAGGAGATCGGCGAAAAGGCGGGCTACTACGACGTGACCCTCACCGACCCGCCCCAGGTGAGCCCGAACCCCGTGAAGCCCGTCATCCGGGTCTACCGCCTGGGTTCACGGCACCAGACGGGGTGGCTCTCCCACCCCCTGGCCGGGGCCGCCGTGGGCTGGCTCATCACCCGTGCCCGCACCTTAGGGCCTGCGCACCGGGTGGGGCGCGTTAAGGAGCCCGCCCTGTTGCAACCCGGGCAAGGGTAATATGGAGGGGGAATGCGAAGAAAGGAGGTAAAGGGATGCTTCGCAAAGCAGGCGCTATCGGCACGCTGACGGTGCTCCTCCTGGTGGGGGTCCTGGTCTGGTGGGGGCTGGACCGGGTGGACGGCCAGACGCAAGGAACCCCGGCCCCGGTCCCTCCCCAGGCCTCCTCCCCGACGAGGCCAACACCGTGGAGATCGCCGCCAAGTATGGCCCGGGGGTGGTCCTGGTGGAAAGCCTCATCCCCGGGCAGACCCTTCCCCCAACGTTCCTCCACAGTTCGCCCCCTTCCTGGAACTTCCTCCATCCCCCCAGATGGGCACGGCTCGGGCTTCTTCATAGACCCCGAGGGGCACATCCTCACCAACTACCACGTGGTCCAGGGGGCGAGCGAGGTGCGGGTACGCCTCTATGGGGACCCCAGGCGCTACCCGGCCAGGGTGGTAGCTCGGTGCCCGCCCTGGACCTCGCCCTCCTCAAGGTGGAGGCGAAGCCCCCCGCGGTCCTCCCCCTCGGGGACTCGGACCGGGTCCTGGTGGGGCAGAAGGCCATCGCCATCGGCAACCCCTTCGGTTTGGAGTTCACCGTGACCACGGGGGTGGTATCGGCCATCCGGCAGAACCCGGGGGCGGTGGACCCCCTGGTGCCCAAGCTCATCCAGACCGATGCCCCCATCAACCCCGGCAACTCCGGGGGGCCCCTTCTGGACTCCCGGGGCGAGGTCATCGGGGTCAACACCGCCATCCTCTCCCCCTCGGGCCAGGTGGGGGCTCCCCAGTACTCGGGCATCGGCTTCGCCATCCCCATCAACCTGGTGAAGGCCTGGCTCCCCGAGATGCGGACGGGCAAGCAGGTGAACGAGGCCGAGGTGCTGGCCAAGCGCCCGCGGATCGGGGTCCAGGTGCTCCCCCTCTCCGCCCTCCCTCCCCAGCTCCTCCAGCAGTACGGCCTGCCCCAGGAGGGGCTCCTGGTGGAGAAGGTGGAACCGGGTTCCCCCGCCGCCAGGGCGGGCCTCAAGGGGGCAAGCCGGTTCGTGACCCTTGCCGGCCCCGGTGGGCAGGCGGTGCAGGTGGGGGTGGACGGGGACGTCCTCCTGGAGGCCAACGGCAACCCCTTGGTCAACCCCCCGGACCTGGCCAACCTCATCGCCAACCTGAGGCCGGGGCAGGCGGTGGTCCTTAAGGTGTGGCGGCAAGGGAAGACCCTGGAGGTGCGGGTGGTCCCGGAGGGGGGAAAGCCATGAGCCGGGAGAAGTCCTCAACGGCCTCTTCTGGCTTTTCCTTATCTTCACCTTCCTAAGCCCCTACCTCCAGCGCCAGGCCCTGGAAGCCGCCCGGACCCGGACGCTCCTCGCCCTGGAAAAAAAGGCGGCAAACCCGGGTCATCACCCTCATCCACCGGCAGGAGGCCATCAGCCTCCTGGGGGTCCCCGTGGTGCGCTACATCGATGTGGACGACTCCGAGGAGGTCTTAAGGGCCATCCGCCTCACCGACCCCAGGTGCCCATTGACCTCATCCTCCACACCCCGGGCGGGCTCGTCCTGGCGGCGGAACAGATCGCCCTGGCCCTCCTTAGGCACCCGGCCAAGGTCACGGTCTTCGTGCCCCACTACGCCATGTCGGGGGGCACCCTCATCGCCCTGGCCGCGGACGAGATCGTCATGGACGAGAACGCCGTCTTAGGCCCCATTGACCCCCAGATCGGGGAGTACCCGGCGGCAAGCCTCCTCGCCCTGGTAGAGACCAAGCCCCTGGACAAGTTAGAGGACGCCACCCTCCTCAAGGCGGACATCGCCGCCAAGGCCATGAAGCAGGTGGCGGAGGTGGCGGAGAAGCTCCTTGCCAAGCACATGGACCCCGACAAGGCCCGCACCGTGGCCCGGCTCCTCTCCCAAGGCACCTGGACCCACGACTACCCCATCACCGTGGAGGAGGCCCGGGGCCTGGGCCTCCCCGTGTCCACGGGGATGCCCCGCGAGGTCCACCAGCTTATGGAGCTCTACCCCCAGGCCCAGATGCGCCGCCCCAGCGTCCAGTACGTCCCCATGCCCTACGGCCGCGGAGGTGCCCGGTGAGGCGGGGCTACGATACCCTCCTAACCCTCATGACGGTGGTCCTGGTGGGCCTGGGATTCACCAGCTTTTTCTTCGCCCTGGCCTACCTGCGGACAATGGTGGGAGGGGACTCCGCGGTCCAGACCGGGGGGGCCCAACCCGCCGCCTACCCCGCCCTGCCCACCGACTTCCCCGAGTCCTTGGACCAGGTAGTGGCCCTGGGAAAGGAGATCTTCCTCAACACCAAGGACCACCCCCTTTCCAAGCCCTACGTGGGGAACGCTTTAAACTGCACCTCCTGCCACCTGGACGGGGGCACCAACCTCAAGGCCCTTCCCTTGGTGGGCACGGCCACCGCCTTCCCCGCCTACTCCCCCCGGGAGAAGGCCGTCATCACCCTGCAAAACCGCATCGGCGACTGCTTCATGCGC
The DNA here is from genome assembly GCA_001311545.1 of Thermus kawarayensis JCM 12314. The sequence goes on from BBBL01000124.1 coordinate 3,507, forward strand.
AGCATGAACGGAGTCCTGCCCCCCCTGGGGAGCGCCCCCATGGTGGCCTTGGACGCCTACATCGCCTCCCTCTCCCAGGGTATGCCCATGAGGATGAACCCCAGGAGCCCCACGGGCCCCAACGCCCTAAAGCCCCTGGCGGTAGACTGGACCAAGGCCGATCCCAACCGGGGCCAGGCCCTTTATGCCAGAAGTGCGCCGTCTGCCACGGGCAGAACGGGGAAGGCCAGGTAGGCCCTCCCCTCTGGGGCCCTCGCTCCTACAACGCCGGGGCGGGGATGGCCAACTGGAAAAACCTGGCCGCCTTCATCCACGGGGCCATGCCCCTGGGCAACCCCAACCTGACCCCGGAGGAGGCCCGGGATATCGCCGCCTTCGTGGACAGCCAGCCCCGGCCCGACTTCGTCCTCAAGGACCACCTGCCCCCGCCTGCAGGCCTGGGGGTCTACACCTCCAAGGTGCTGGACGAGACCAAGAAGGTGGCGCCGGTGAAGCCATGAAGCTGGTGGTCTTTGGGTTCACGGGGGACCTGGCCCGCAGGCTTCTGGTCCCCGCCCTCCTCCGCCTCCTGGCCCGGGGGGAGGTGGGGGACCTCGAGGTCCTCGGCCTCGGCAAGGAGGCCCTGGGGGAAGACGAGGTCCTGGACCGGATGGAGGCCTTTCTCAAGACCCTCCCGGGCACGGCGCTGGAAGCCTGGCCTGAGCTCCGCAAAAGAACGCGCTACCGCCAGGCGGAGCCCACCCCTGAGGGGCTTCGGGACCTCCGGGGCCTCGAGGGGGACGCCGTCTTCTACCTGGCCCTGCCCCCCGCCCTCTTCGCCCAGGCGGCGGAGGCCCTGGGGAGGCTGGGCCTCGCCGAGGAGCGGACCGGCTTCCGCAGGTTGGTGGTGGAGAAGCCCTTCGGCACCGACCTGGCCTCCGCCCAGGCCCTGAACCGGGCCCTCCACCGCCACTTTCGCGAGGAGCAGATCTTCCGCATGGACCACTTCCTGGGCAAGTGGGGGGTGGAAAACCTCCTGGCCACCCGCTTCGGCAACCGCTTTCTAGAACCTTTGTGGCGCAGTTGCCACGTGGAGTGGGTGGAGATCACCTACGCCGAGACCCTGGGCCTGGAGGGTCGGGCCGCCTACTACGAGGGGGCGGGGGCCCTAAGGGACATGCTCCAGAACCACCTGATGCAGGTCTTCGCCCTCACCGCCATGGAACCCCCGGCCCGGCTCTCCCGGGACTCCCTCCGGGCGAGGAAGGTGGAGATCCTGCGGGCGGTGCGCCCCATCCCCGAAGGGCTAAAGGCTTCGCCGCCCGCGGCCAGTACCGGGGCTACCGGGAGGAGGAAGGGGTCCCCCGGGACAGCCGCACCGAAACCTACGCCGCCCTCAAGCTCTACGTGGACGACTGGCGCTTCCAAGGGGTGCCCTTCTACCTGAGAAGCGGCAAACGCCTGGCCAAGGATGCTGGCTACGTGGCCCTGGCCTTAAGGGCCGTGCCCCCGGGGTGCTTCGGGGAGGTGGGGCGGAGTTACCTGGTCTTCTGGCTGGGCCCAGGCGGGGGCCTAGACCTCACCCTTTTCGGCAGGGCCTAGAGGGAAACGGCCTAGAGCCCCACACCCTCCGCTTCCGCCCCCAGGGGGCCCCGGAGCGCACGGCCTACGAGGAAGAGCTCCTGGCCGTCCTCCAGGGCGACCTGAACCACTTCCCCTCGGAGGAGGAGGTGGAGGCGGCCTGGGCCATCGTGGACCCGGTGCTCAGGGCCTGGCGGGAAGGGGAGCCGGAGGTCTACGAGGGAGGAGGCGAGGGCCCGGCCTCGGCCCAGGGCCTCCTGGAGCCTGGGCACCGCTGGCTTCCCCTGGGAGGTGAGGCATGATGCG
>BBBL01000125.1 GCA_001311545.1 Thermus kawarayensis JCM 12314
CCGCCCGGGGATGCCCCCCGCCTCCCACCTGGGCGAGCCAGCGGGCCACGTCCAAGCGCGCCTTGCTCCGGGCGATGAGGAGGACCTCTTTGCCCAGCCGGAGCACCAAGAGCACCCCGTCCGCCTCGTGCAGGTCCAAAAGGGTGTGGGCCAGGGGGGCCAGAGCGGGCACGTACTCCTCCTTGGCCCGGGCCAGGAGGAGGCGGAAGCCTCCACCTCCACCACCCGGGCGGTCTTTAGAAGCTCCTTAAGGACGCTCCGGGCCTCCTCCCCCAGATGGGGGCGCACCCAGGCCCTGACCCGGGGGATCTCCGCCCCCATGAGGGCCAGGTGGTGGGCGGCCTCGAGGTCCAAGGGGGTGGTGGAGGGGAAGCTGAACCCCCCGGTGTCCTCCCAAACCCCGGCGTAGGCCAGGGTGGCCTCCAGGGGGGTGAGGGCGAGGCCCCGCTCCTTGAGGAAGGGAAGGAGCAGGCTCACCGTGGCCCCCACCTCCTGAACCCTCCCCCCACGGCGGGCACGTCCCCGGGCGCCCGCGGATGGTGGTCAAAGACCCAGAAGGGCACCCGGCCCACCAGGACTTTAAAGGGCCCTATGCGCTCGGGACGGGCGTTATCCACCAAGATCACCTCGGAAACCTTGCCCAAGGGGATCTCCGAGGCGGGAACCAGGTCCAAACGGTCCTCCAGAAGGGGGGCGATCTCCTTGAGGGGGCCCTCGAGGCCTCCCACCAGGGCGAGCAGGCTCCCCGGGAAAAGCCTCCCTGCCAGCACCATGGAACCCAGAGCGTCAAAGTCCAGGTTCTCGTGGGCCACCACTACCCGCACGGTTTTTAGCTTACTTGACGGATGGAAGCCCCCTTGCTAGACTCAGGCTTGGCACGTGGAGAGGTGCCCGAGCGGCTGAAGGGACACGACTGGAAATCGTGTAGGCGGGCTTAAACCTGCCTCGCGGGTTCGAATCCCGCCCTCTCCGCCAACCCCCCAGCCTCAAGCTGGGGTTTTCCTTCGGGCCCCCCTTCCGCCTCCACCACCCGCCCCTCCTTGCGGGCCCTCTCGGCCAAGAAGACCAGGCGGTAGTGCCAGTGCCCCACGGGCTCCAGGTGCTGCACCGAAACCACCTCCCCGATGACCCCCTCCCCCAGCAAGGCCTTGAGCTCCGGCATAGGGAGTGTAGCGCAGCACGTGGGCCACCGGCACCGGCTTCCCTCCCGTGGGCAAAAAGCGCCCCCCACGCCGCCGTGGGGGGAGGAGGGCAGGCCTCACCTGGTGGAGCGGCGGGGATTTGAACCCCGGACCTCCCGCTTGCAAGGCGGGTGCTCTCCCTCTGAGCTACCGCCCCAAGCCTCCGGCAGTATAGCCCAAGAGGGGGGCTTACGCAAAGGACCCTTCCCCTCTATAATCGGAGAGGTGTGCCGCACCAGCTCGGGCAGGGGAAGTCCCGCGGGAAGGAGGGCGGCACACGGGAAACGCCAAGCCCAACCTTCCCCGATGGGAGGAATATGCCTGTAAACATCAGCGTGAAGGAGCTCCTGGAAGCCGGGGTTCACTTTGGCCACGAGCGCAAGCGTTGGAACCCCAAGTTCGGCCGCTACATCTACGCGGAGCGCAACGGCATCCACATCATTGACCTGCAGAAGACCATGGTGGAGCTGGAGCGCACCTTCCGCTTCCTCGAGGACCTGGCCATGCGCGGGGGGACGGTGCTCTTCGTGGGCACCAAGAAGCAGGCCCAGGACATCGTGCGCATGGAAGCGGACCGCGCGGGCATGCCCTACGTGAACCAACGCTGGTTGGGCGGGATGCTCACCAACTTCAAGACCATCTCCCAGCGGGTGCACCGCTTGGAGGAGCTGGAAAACCTCTTCGCCTCCGAGGACATCCACGAGCGCCCCAAGAAGGAGCAGGTGCGTCTGAAGCACGAGCTAGAGCGCCTGCAGAAGTACCTCTCCGGCTTCCGGCGGCTGAAGCGGCTTCCCGATGCCGTCTTCGTGGTGGACCCCACCAAGGAGCCATCGCCGTGCGGGAGGCCAGGAAGCTCTTCATCCCCGTGGTGGCCCTGGCAGACACCGACTCCGACCCCGACCTGGTGGACTACATCATCCCCGGCAACGACGACGCCATCCGCTCCATCCAGCTCATCCTCTCCCGGGCGGCGGACCTCATCATTGAGGCCCGGGGCGGGGTGGTGGAGCCCTCCCCCTCCTACGCCCTGGTGGAGGAGGCCGAGCGGGCCGAGGCCCGCGGGGCCCTGGACGAGGGCCTGGAAGGCGAGGACGAGGTGGAAGCATGAGCCAGATGGAACTCATCAAGAAGCTTCGCGAGGCCACGGGGGCCGGGATGATGGACGTGAAGAAGGCCCTCGAGGACGCCGGCTGGGACGAGGACAAGGCCGTCCAGCTCCTGAGGGAGCGGGGGGCCATGAAGGCCGCCAAGAAGGCGGAGCGGGAGGCCCGGGAAGGCCTCATCGGCCACTACATCCACCACAACCAGCGGGTGGGGGTGATCCTGGAGCTCAACTGCGAGACCGACTTCGTGGCCAGGAACGAGATCTTCCAGAACCTGGCCAAGGACTTGGCCATGCACATCGCCATGATGAACCCCCGCTACGTCTCCGCCGAGGAGATCCCCGCCGAGGAGCTGGAGAAGGAGCGGCAGATCTACATCCAGGCCGCCCTCAACGAGGGGAAGCCCAAGGAGATCGCCGAGAAGATCGCCGAGGGCCGCCTGAAGAAGTACCTGGAGGAGGTGGTCCTCCTGGAGCAGCCCTTCGTCAAGGACGACAAGGTAAGGGTGAAGGAGCTTCTGCAGCAGGCCATCGCCAAGACCGGGGAGAACATCGTGGTGCGGCGCTTCTGCCGCCTGGAAGTGGGAGCGTAGGCCATGGGAACCGCCGGGGCCCTACCCAAGCGGGCCCCGGTTTTTCTTAGAGCCATGAAGTACAAGCGCGTCCTCCTCAAGCTTTCCGGCGAGTTTCTGACGCAAAACGGCTTTGGCATAGAGCCCGAGGCCACCCGCCCTGGCCCAGGAGATCAAGGCCGCCTACGACACCGGGGTCCAGCTGGCCATCGTCATCGGGGCCGGGAACCTCTGGCGGGGGGCCCGTCAGGGGGTGGGGATGGACCGGGCCACCGCCGACTACATCGGGATGCTGGCCACCATCATGAACGCCCTGGCCCTCCAGGACGCCCTCGAGGCCCTCTCCATCCCCACCCGGGTCCAGACTGCCCTCACCATCCCCCAGGTGGCCGAGCCCTACATAAGGAGGCGGGCCCTGCGGCACCTGGAGAAGGAGCGCATCGTCATCTTCGGCGGGGGGACCGGCAACCCCTTCTTCTCCACGGACACCGCCGCCGCCCTCAGGGCCCTGGAGGTGGGAGCGGAGGTGGTCCTCATGGCCAAGAACAAGGTGGACGGGGTCTACTCCGACGACCCCCGCAAAAACCCCAAGGCCCAGCGCTTTGACGAGCTCACCTACCTGGAGGTCCTAAACCGCGGCCTCCAGGTCATGGACACCACCGCCATCACCCTCTGCATGGAGGCGGGCGTGCCCATCGTGGTCTTTGACATCTTTAAGCCGGGAGCTGGTGGGTATTATCCAGGGGGAAAAGGTGGGCACCCTGATCCACTCGTAGAAAGGAGGGACCATGACCCTGAAGGAGCTCTACGCGGAAACCCGAAGCCACATGCAAAAGAGCCTCGAGGCCCTGGAGCACAACCTGGCGGGCCTGCGCACCGGGCGGGCCAACCCCGCCCTTCTCCTCCACCTCAAGGTGGAGTACTACGGCACCCACGTCCCCCTCAACCAGATCGCCACCGTCACCGCCCCCGACGCCCGCACCCTGGTGGTCCAGTCCTGGGACCAGAACGCCCTCAAGGCCATTGAAAAGGCCATCCGCGACTCCGACCTGGGCCTGAACCCCGCCAACAAGGGGGACGCCCTCTACATCAACATCCCGCCCCTCACCGAGGAAAGGCGCAAGGAGCTGGTCAAGACCGCCCGGCACCTGGCCGAGGAGGGACGCATCGCCATCCGCAACGTCCGCCGGGAGGCCCTGGAAAAGCTCAAGAAGCTGTCCAAGGAGCTCCACCTCTCCGAGGACGACACCAAGCGGGCCGAGGGAGAGATCCAGAAGATCACCGATGAGTTCATCGCCAAGGTGGACGAGATGGCGGAGAAGAAGGAACAGGAGATCCTCCACTAACCACGGCCCTGGGGGCGGAGGAGCCCGGCCATGAGCACCCCCAGCGCCAGGCCTTGCGGCCTCGGAGGAGGCCAAGGGTGAGGGACGACCTTCCCACCCGCGCCCTCTCCGCCCTCATCGGAGCGGGCCTCCTCCTCCTGGTGCTCTGGGCGGGGACCCCCTGATCCTCCCCACCCTTGGCTTCGTCCTCTGGCTGGGAGGCCTGGAGCTTAAGGGCATGCTGGCCCGCCGAGGGGTGGCCCTCCCCCTGCCCCTCTTTCTCCTCGGGGGGGTCCTCCTCGGCCTCTTCTCCCTGCCTTCCCTCTCCTGGCACTTTCCCCAGGTGCCCTGGCGGGAGGTGGCCCTGGGCCTCTTCCTCATGGCGGCCTTCAGCTACGAGCTCCTGAAGGGGGCCGACCTCACCCGCCTGGCCTTCACCCTCCTGGCCTTCCTCTACCTGCTGGAACCTGAGCTACGTCCTCCTTCTGCGGGAAATCCCCGATGGGACCCTGGGGCTTTGGACCTTAAGCCTCCCCATCGTGGCCAGCTTCGCCACCGACATCGGGGCCTACTTCGCAGGCCGCCTCTTCGGCCGGAAGAAGCTGGCCCCCGAGATCAGCCCCGGGAAAACCGTGGAGGGTCCATGGGAGGCATCGCCTTCAGCTTCCTGGTCCTCTTGGTCTACACGGGCTGGTGCGGGAGGTGTTTCCCTTCGGGCTTCTGGAGCTCTGGCTCTTAAGCCTCCTCCTCTCCCTGGCGGCCCAGCTTGGGGACCTGGCGGAGTCCATGCTCAAGCGCTACTGCGGGGTGAAGGACTCCGGGCACTTCCTCCCGGGGCACGGGGGGCTTTTGGACCGCATAGACAGCCTCCTCTTCACCTTTCCCCTAACCTACTACCTGGTGGTGCTCTTCACATGAAACGGGTGGTGGTCCTCGGCTCCACGGGTTCCATCGGAAGGCAGGCCCTCGAGGTCTGCCGCTGGCGGGGCTTCCGGGTGGTGGGTCTGGCCGCCGGGAAGAACCTGGAGACCCTCGCCCAGCAGATCGCCTTCTGGAAGCCCCTCCTGGTGGCGGCGGAAGAGGGCCTCCACGCCGAGCTAAAGGAGCGCTTTCCCGGGCTTAAGCTGGCCACGGCGGAGGAGGTGGCGGCCCTGGAGGCCGAGGTGGCCGTGGCCG
>BBBL01000126.1 GCA_001311545.1 Thermus kawarayensis JCM 12314
TTCCCCGTGGCCCGCCACCCCCCGCCCCGGGGTCTACACCCGGGAGGACCTGCCCCACCTCCTCCCCCAGGCGGACGCCGTGGTCCTCCTCCTGCCCCTCACCCCCGAGACCCGGGGCATCGTGGACCGGGACTTCCTCGCCCGGATGAAGGAAGGAGGTCTCCTCGTGAACGCGGGGAGGGGCCCTCTGGTGGACACGGAAGCCCTTCTAGAGGCCCTGGAGGCGGGGAGGGTGCGGGCCTTTTTGGACGTCACCGACCCCGAGCCCCTGCCGGAGGACCACCCCCTCTGGCGGACCAAGGGGGTGGGGATCACCCCCCATGTGGCCGGGCTTTCCGAGGGCTTCGCCCGCCGGGCGGCCCGCTTCTTGGCCCAGCAGGTGGGGCGCTACCTCCGGGGGGAGCCCCTTTTGAACGTGGTGCGGGAGGGGTACTAAGGTGGGGCCCCCAAAGGACGCTCTCGGCCCTTCATGCAGGACCAGGGCGCAGGCACTTAGTGGAGGGTGGCGTGGAGGTCGTCTTGCACGGGGATCTCCGCCGCTTTGGCGAGCGCCTCCGGGTGGAGGCGAGGACGCCCAGGGAGGCCTTGGAAAAGCTCGGCATCCCCCTGGAGGAGGTCTGGCTCCTCGCCGTGGGGGATAGGGCGGTGGACCTGGAGGAGGAGGTGGAGGGTCCTTTGGAGGTCTACCCTCATCGCCGGGGGGTGGTATACTTAAAGTCCTGCCCCAAAAGGCAGGGGGCGCCAAAGGGGGGGAGCCGCCCAACGCCCACCCCGCGTAGAAGGGAGAAGCATGCAGAAGAAGGAACTCCTCTCTACGCCCGTGGTCCCCATAGACATCAAGGCCTTTGACGCCGGGCCCATCCTCGAGGCCATGGGCAAGACGGCCTTCCAGGCGAGGAACCTCCACCGGGCGGCGGAGATCTACCTCAGGATGCTGGAGGACGATGCCTGCGTCATCCTTACCCTGGCGGGCAGCCTGGTCTCGGCAGGCCAGGGCCTCATCGTCCGCGACCTCATCAAGAAGGGCCTGGTGGACGTCATCGTGGCCACGGGGGCCAACATCGTAGACCAGGACTTCTTTGAGGCCCTAGGCCACCGCCACTACCAGGGGGACCCCAGGGCCGACGACGAGACCCTGAGGCGGCTTTGGATTGACCGCATCTACGACACCTACATCGACGAGGAGGAGCTCCGCCACACGGACTACACCGTGGCCGAGATCGCCGATGGCCTGGAGCCCCGCCCTTACTCCAGCCGGGAGTTCATCTGGCATATGGGCCGCTACCTGGCGGAGAGGGGCCTGGGGGAGAGGAGCATCGTGCGGGCGGCCTACGAGGAGGGGGTGCCCATCTTCGTCCCCGCCTTCTCCGACTCCTCGGCGGGCTTCGGCCTGGTATACCACCAGGTGAAAAACCCCAAGGCCCACGTGACCATAGACTCCGTGGCGGACTTCCGCGAGCTCACCGAGATCAAGCTTCGGGCGGGCACCACGGGGCTCGTGATGCTGGGGGGTGGGGTGCCCAAGAACTTCGCCCAGGACATCGTGGTGGCCGCCGAGGTCCTGGGCCACCGGGTGGAGATGCACAAGTACGCCATCCAGATCACCGTGGCGGACGAGCGGGACGGGGGGCTTTCCGGCTCCACCTTGAGCGAGGCCCAAAGCTGGGGCAAGGTGGACGCCGCCCTTTCCCAGATGGTCTTCGCCGAGGCCACCCTGGCCTTTCCCCTCCTCGCCTCCTACGTCTACCACCGGGCCCGGGAGCGGGCCAAGCGGCGCTACGCCGACCTCTTCCAGGCGAAGGCGCACCCCGCACCGGCTTAAGTACCCCAAAAGAGGGTTCTCGGCTAAGGCCTTCGTGTTGCGGGACCAAGGCGCCCCGGCTTTACCAACCCCCTTTTCCTTTGGTACACTCCCGGCAAATGCCCGAGGAGCTAAGGCTTTACCTGAAGGAGCGCTTCGGCGTCTCGGGGCCCGTGTCCCCGGGGCGCTTTGAGGCCGAGCTCGCCAAGCGGGTGGGAAGCCCCGCCCGGCGGGCCCCCCTCCTCAAGGCCTGGCGGGCCTACCTGGGGGGCGGGGGGCGGGAGGCGGTGCGAAGTTTCTACCGCGAGGTCCTCAAGGTCCCCAAGGGGGAGGCCCTGGTCTACGGCATGCACCTGCCTTTCCTGGAGTTCTACGCCAAGGAGGTGCCTTCCGGGTGGAGGGGAGGGTCTTGGAGGTGGGCCCCTTCACCGGGGCCTTGGTGGGCTACCTCCAGAGGAAGCGTCCCGAGCTCGCCTGGCACGCCCTGGAGGGGGTGGAGGAGGCGGTGGAGGTGGGGCAGAAAAGGGTGCCGGAGGTGGTCTGGCACCTGGGCTGGGCGGAGGAGGCCGCGCTCCCTCCCTTTGACACCCTGCTCCTCCTCTCCGTCTTCCCTGAGGGGCTCGTGGACCAGGGCTTGGAAAGCCGCCTGGCTCCCGAGGCCTTCTGGAAGCGCTTCGCCTTCTTCGAGCGCCTCCCCCTTTTCCTCCGCCTCCTCCGCCCGGGGGGGCTTCTCGTCTACGGGCACGGGCCTTTTTGGGCAAGAGCGGAAGGGGTGGAGGAGGGCCTTCGGCGCCTGGGCTTTTCCGAGGTGGAGCGGGTGGGGGAGGGGGAGTACTTCCTGGTCCTGGCCCGCAGGCCCGAGGCCCTGGCGGAGGCCTTCTTAGAGGAGGCCCTGGAGGTGCCCTGGGAGGAGCCCGAGCCCGTCTTGGCCGGGGGGGTAGACCTGGAGGAGGTGCGGGCCCTTTTGGAGGCGGGCAACCACAAGGAGGTCCTGGCCCGCCTGCCCGAGGAGGCGGCGGGGGAGGCGGCCTACCTCCGGGGCCGGGCCCTCTTGGCCCTTTCCCGCTACGCCGAGGCGGAGGAGGCCCTGAGGCGGGCCCTCTCCGAGGAGGCGGAGGACCTCCGGGCCTTGGTCCTGGTGGAGCTTGGGGAGTACGAGCGGGCCAAGCCCCGCCTCGAGGCCCTGGCGGTTCGGGGTGGGCGGTACCGGTTGGCCTTGGGCCGGGTGTATTTGGCCCAGGGGCGGTACGCCGACGCCCTAAGGCAGTTTGTGGAGTCGGGCCTCCCCGAGGCGGAGCTTTTCACCCGGGAGGCCCTGGAGCGCATCGCCGAGCGCATGCGCCGCTTCGCCCGGGAAGGGGAGTGGGCGGAGGTGAGCCGCAGGGTGGAGTTCGTGGAGGACCTTTCCCCAGGCCTCCTCACCCGGGAGATGCTCCGGCTTGGGCTTCGGGCGGCCCTTTTCCAAGGGCTCTTCGCCCGGGCCGAGCGCTACGCCAGAAGGCTTGCCGACCTGGACGAGGCCGAGGGGTTTTTGGGGCTGGCCTTGAGCGCCCTCCGCCTCCGCACCCCCTTGGCGTACCGGGGGGAGGACCTGAAGGCCGTGGAGCCCTACCTCACCGAGACCTTGACCAGGGCGGAGATCCCCGAGGCTCCTTGCTCCTCGGCATCCTCCGCCAGCGGGAGGGGCGCCTCTCCGAGGCCCTGCACCTCCTGGAGCAGGCGGCCCGCCACGGGGAGGGGGAGGTGGCGGGCCTGGCCTTCCACCACCTGGCCGAGGTGAAGCGGATCCTGGGGCGTCCTCTAAGGGAGGTCCTGGGGGACCACAAGCGCGCCCACGCCCACCGGGCCTACCCGGCCCCTTACCTCTTCCGCCTGGCCCGGGAGCCTTGGCCGGGGGGAGGAGGTGCTGGCCCGGGAGCTCCTCTCCCGGGCCCGGGACGCGGGCCTCGAGGCCGTGGCCGAGGAGGACCTCCTGGGGCTTTTGCACCTTCTGGAGAGGCTGGAGGGCCCTGGGCCGCCTTTAGCCTGCTCTACCAGGCCCTGGGCCGCACCCCGGCCCCTCCCCTGGAGCTTCTGGCCCTGGCCTACCGCCTCTCCCGCTCCTTCCGGGAAAGCCCCGAGGCCGAGGCCGTGCGGGGGCAGTACCTGGCCGCCCTCTACGGGGCGGGGAGGGCGGAGGAGGCGGAGGCCCTGCTCCTTTCCGAGCTCAAGGAGCATCCCCAGGCCCTGGAGGTCCTCTATGATCTGGCCGAGCACCACGAGGCCCAGGGGGACTGGCGCCGGGCGGCGGAGTACTGGCAGAAGGCCCTGGAGGTGGCCCTTTACCGGCAGAAGGACCTGGCCCTGGCCCGGGAGCTTCTCCGGAGCCTCCTCTTCCTCAAGCCCCACGACGAAAGCCTCGCCCTCTACCTGGAGGAACTCAAGGCGGTGGGGGAGGGCCTGAAGGCCCTGGGGGAAGAGGCGCCCCGCCTGCCCGAGTCCCCCGGGGACCTCCTGGAGGAGGACCTCCCCCGCTTCCACGGGGAGCACCTTCTGGTGGTGGGGGGGCACACCCAGCTCCGGAGCCGCCTGGTGCCCTTTTTAGAGGCCCGGGGCCTCAAGGTGGACTGGTACGACGCCGACAGCGCCGGGGTGGGCAAGGAGGCCCTGAGGCGCATCCAAAGCCGCCTGGAGAAGGCCCATGGCCTCATGATCGTCTCCAGCTACGTGGGCCACGACCTCTCGGAGCCGGTGCGCCTCGAGGCCGAGCGCCTGGGGGTGCCCGTGTACGTCATCCCCGGGCGCGCCCGGGGGGCCACGGGGTTCCTGCGGGCCCTCAAGACCTTCGCCCCGGAGGTCTTCAAGAAGGCCCTAAAGGGGGTACAGTAGGGCCTATGGAAGCCCTGACCCTTGGCTACTCCCCCTGCCCCAACGACACCTTCATCTTCTACGCCCTGACCTACGGCCGGGTGGAAAGCCCCTTTCCCGTGGTGCCGGTTTTGGAGGATGTGGAGACCCTGAACCGCTGGGCCCTGGAGGGGAGGCTTCCCCTCACCAAGCTCTCCTACGCCGCCTACGGCCGGGTGCGGGACCGGTACGTGGCCCTGAGGAGCGGGGGGGCCCTGGGGAGGGGGGTGGGGCCCCTGGTGGTGGCCAGAAGGCCCCTACGGACTGGAGGGGCTTACGGGGTGGCGGTCCCGGGGCGAAACCACCACCGCCTTCCTGCTCCCTTTCCCTTTACCGCCCAGGGCTTCCACCCCGTGGAGGTGCGCTACGACCGGATCCTTCCCCTGGTGGCCCAGGGGGAGGTGGAGGCCGGCCTGATCATCCACGAGAGCCGCTTCACCTACCCCCAGTACGGCCTGGCCAAGGTGGTGGACCTGGGGGAGTGGTGGGAGGAAGGGACCGGCCTGCCCCTGCCCCTGGGGGCCATCCTGGCCCGGCGGGACCTGGGGGGGGAGCGCATCCGGGTCCTGGACCAGGCGGTGCGCCGGAGCCTGGAGTACGCCTGGGCCCACCCGGAGGAGACCCTTCCCTACCTCAAGGCCCACGCC
>BBBL01000127.1 GCA_001311545.1 Thermus kawarayensis JCM 12314
TTTCCCCGCCTTCCCGGGAGGAAGAGGGCTCGTACTCGGGGAGGGGAGGGCCTGCGTCCTGCACCTCAATATAGACTTTGCCCTCTTCTTCCCGGGAGAGAAGGCGGATAGGGTCTTGGCCGTATTTGAGGGCGTTGTCCAGGAGGTTGAGGAGGATCTGCAGGAGGCTTTCCGGGTGGGTGGTAAGGGTGTGGGGGAGGGAAACCTCCACCGCTCTTCCTTTAAGCCTCTCCTGGAGGAGGCCTTCCAGCCTTGGCCAAAGCTCGGCCAAGGCCACGGGCCGCTTGGGGCCGGGCCGGATAGGGGAGAGGGCCTCCACCAGGCGGGCGAGGCGGGCCACCTCGGCCTTGAGGAGGGCCAGGACCTCCTTTTCCTGAGGGGTCTTTGGGGTGAGCACCTCCAGGAGGGGGCCCATGCCGGAAAGGGGGGTGCGGAGCTCGTGGGCCAGGGTCTGGGTGGCCTCCTCCAGGGCCTGGAGGCGCCTCTGCCCCTCGGTTTCGTCCAGGAGGTAAAGCCTTCCCGGCAGGGCCCTGGCCCGTAGCCAAAGGCCCCGCACCTCCAAAAGCCTCTCCCCCCCGTGGAGGGCCAGGGCCTCGAGGCGGTGGTCCCGTAGGGCCAGAAGAAGGGGGCGGCCCACCACCTTTTCCCGGTTCACCCCGAGGAGCTGGGCGGCCTTGGGGTTGAGGTAAACCACCTGGCGGTTCTCGTGGAGGACAAGGCCCTCCAGGGCTTCCTCCCAGGCGTGGGCCAGCGTTTCCTCGCCCCTCACCCTTCGCCCGCCTCCTTGAACCGGTACCCTACCCCCCGCACCGTCTCCAGGAAGCGGGGGCCTTGGGGTCTTCCCCGAGCTTTTCCCGCAGCTGGAGGACGTGCTGGTCCACGGTCCTGGGGGTGCCCATGAAGTCCTGGCCCCACACGGCCTCCAAAAGCTCCTCCCGGGTGTAGACCCGGCCTGGGCGGCTTGCCAGAAAGGCCAGGAGTTCAAACTCCCGCCGGGTGAGGGAAAGGGGCCGCCCTTCCAGGCTCGCCTCCATGCGCTCCAGGTCCAGGAGGAGGGGCCCCCTTTTGAGGACCTTGCGCTTGCCCGCCCGGCGCAGGAGGGCCTCGAGGCGGGCCAGGAGCTCCTCGGTGGCGAAGGGCTTGACCAGGTAATCGTCCGCTCCCCGGGAAAGCCCCTCCACCCGGTCCCGCACCTCGGCCCGGGCGGTGAGCATGAGGACGGGGAGATGGGGGTAAGGCCCCTGGCGCATCCTCTCCAAGAGGCGGGTCCCCGGCTCGTCGGGGAGCATCCAGTCCAGGACCACCACCTCGGCCTCTTTGAGGAGATTCCAGGCCTCCTGGGCCAGGGCGGCCTCGAGGACCCTGTAGCCCGCCCGTTCCAGGGCAAGGCGCACCCCTAGACGTACCGCGGGCTCATCCTCTACCAGGAGTACCGTGGCCACGCCTTTAGTCTAGACCGGCTTCTGTCAGGTCCTGGTCAAGAAACTTGCTTGACAGGCCTTAAGGCCCCGTGCTACCCTTCTAGAGGCTGGGGCGGCTAGCTCAGCGGAAGAGCGCTCGCCTCACACGCGAGAGGTCGTAGGTTCAAGTCCTACGCCGCCCACCAGCGTTAGAGGCACCAAGCCCTCGGGATTCGTCCCGAGGGCTTGGCCCTTTATCTCACCGCTGAAAGGCCCTGTTGGAGGGGAGTTTTTGGAGAGAAATCCTTTGCTACCAGGTGAAGGTGCTCTGTAGGAGGGCGGCCTCGAGGCGCACGGGCCACATCCGGTCCAGGAAGAGGGTGTGTCCGGGAAAGGTCTCCTTTGGGATGGGCCGGGCGGCGAGGAGGGTGCTTAGGGGCTGGTCTCCGGCAAAGGCGGTGGCTCGGAGCTGGACGCTGCTTCCCGGTGTGGGCACCACCCCGGCGAGGCCCGGGGCCTGCTCCACGTCCACGTAGTAGCCCGTGGCGCTGCCCAGGGCCCCAGCGCTCAGGAAATGCTGCCAGTAGCGCACCCCAGGTTCCCCCAGGAAAAAGGCGTAGCCAAGGAAGCTGAGACTTGGACTAAACCCTCCCGAGGCGATGTTGCTAAAGGTGGGCAGGGCGCTTGGGGTGTGGCTCTGGTTGCCGGAGAGGCTTAAAGGAGGCACGGAGAGGCTGAGGGAGGCTCCCGGCGCCACCAAGGGGTCGTTGGCGTCCTTGCGCAGGAGGGCGCAGCTAAAGCCGTGGCAGGTCCAGAACTGGAAGAGGTCCCCGCCGAAGAGGGAACCGGGCCGGGACACGGGCTGGGGACTTCCCGTGCCCGTCCAGTTCGGAGGGACCAGGTCCACCGGTACGAAGGTGGAGAGGACGAGGCCGGCGTAAGAGAAGAAACCGGTCGGGGTGGTGAGGTTGAAGGTACCCGTGGGGCTTACGGGGACGGAAACTGCAAGGGGTGGGATGGTGACGGGGCCGGTGCGGCCGAAGTAGGGTGTGCCCCCGCTATCCCCGAAGACCGCCACCTCCCGTCCCGGTCCCGTGGGGGCGGTGAGGCCGGCGAAGCTTCCCCCTGTGAAGCTCGCCGCTCCCCAGGCCGAGAAGGCGGTCCCCGAACCGAGAGGCGGGGAGACGTTCCCGCTCACCGTTGCCGGGGAGCTGGCGTAGGCCACAGGGCAGCGCACCAGCAGGTTGGTTCCCACTTCGCTTCGCATCAGGTCTAGGCTCACGTAGAAATCGGTCCCGCTTACGCTGGGGCAGCGGAAGGCCACCTGGAAGCGGGCCCCTGAGGGGATGGGGAGAGACCAGCTGGACTGGCCCGTGGGCAGGGCGTTCCAGGCATGCCCGAGGAGGACGGAGGAGGGCCTATCCGCCAGGCCGCAGCCAGGGGCTGAAGGGGTTCTGCGATTCCATCCACCAGGGTCACGTTCAGGGTCTGGATGCTGCCCCCCCCGCATGCGGCGAGGAGCAGCAGGAAAGGGAAGAAAAGCCAAGCGCATTTCACGGTTTCCCCCTTACTGGCCGCTGAAGATGGGGTTCACCGTGCCCACCTTCAGCTCGTCCAGGGCGATCTCGCAGTGGTAGAGGCCCGTGGGGGCCGTGTGCAGGGCCCCGATCCAGAGGGGCAGGGCGTTACTGGTGCTTCCGGCGGGGGCGGTGAAGGCGCCGGCCGGGGCGCCGTTCACGTAGAAGGCGCCGCTCGTCCCGTCCACCTTGACCGCCACCTTGGTCCATGTGCCCGTGGAGGGAGGCTGGAAGTTGGCGGAAAAGGTCTGGGTGGAGGTAAAAGTTCCCCCACCCAGCCTAAAGGCCACCCGCACCTGCCCCGGGCTCACGCCCTCCAGGTACAAGGTGTACCCGTTTCCGCTAGTCTGGTCCCACTTGTCCAGGACGGGATAGTACGCCCCGGCCCCGCACTGCACCGGGGCCACGTAGGCCTCCAGGTAGAGACTCCCGTAGGAGAGGTTGAGGTCGGGCGTGGAGGGCACCTCCACCCAGGTGTTCCCATTGCCCGGGAAGTAGAAGGCCCCGCCCGATTGCCCATTAACCGTGCTGGGCCCGGAGAAGCCGGGCCAGGCCGCCACAGGAGCGGGCTTGGGCGTGCCGGTGTTGAAGATGGGGTTCGCCACCAGATCCTGGACCTGGGTGGCTCCTGGGGCCTCGTTCAGGGGCCAGTGGGCCACCGGGCAGATGGGCGTGGTGCAGGCCTGATTGGGGCCGCTGCAGGAGGCCAAGAAAAAGGCTAGAGCTGAAATGAGCCAGAGGGTATAGCGAACCATGGGTCACCTCAGCGGACGTACTTTTCAATGCCTCGCAGCTCTAAAGGTCCCACCTGCAAGTGCAGCACCGGAGGGGCCTGGAGGCGGTCCTCGATGCGAGGTAAACCGGAAGGCTCTGACAGGAGGGCACTCGATATCGGCCCATCCCACCTCCCCCACTTTGAAGCGGACCACGTCTGCGGGGTTGCTGAGGTTGGTGGCTACTAAGCCGTAGTTGGGTTCCTCCCCCACGAGCTTGACTTCCATGATCCGGGCGGCGTCGGCCTTGGTCAGCTTGGCCCCGCTGCCCGGGGTGCGCCAATAGGCGATACCCAGGGGCTCCCCAACCAGCTCTTCAATGGAGCGGGCCTGGCGGAGCTTGGGGTTCTGGTAAGGCAAGAAGCCACGGCCACGTCCTCCCGGAGCAGGACGCCGGGGGCCATTCCACTTCAAAGGGCTTGGGCAGGCCGCAGCAGGCCTGACGAAGGCGCTCCGCGAAAGGAGTGGTGTCCAAGGTGCTGTTCAAGAGCTCTCCGTCCAGGTCGGAGGGGAAAGGGGCGGTGATGTGGGCGATTCGCAATGGGTTAAAGTACCAGCATCCATCAAAAACGTAGACTGCCCCCCATTTCTTCCAGCTGAAAAGTGGTTGGTCTGGTGGGCACGGTCCGCCCCACCCTATGCCTGCAGGGACCGAACGGGAGAGTCGCCGCCCATTTCCGTCCTTGCCCCCGTACCAGGTCATCCGGTACCCCTGCTGCTCGTCACCACTAAGTCCTCCCAGCCAAACAGCGCAACGACGGCCATCGCTGGTACACCGGATGGTCAGGGCCAATGGGCGGCTGGTTAGGCTATTCGGGTCTTGTGAGGGTTGCCACCCCTTGGGCGAGACGATCAGGCTGAGACCCTCGGTGTCCTGTACCACGGTGATGGCCCGGGTAAGCTCGGCCTGGGGAGTCAGGCGGGCAGGTATCAGGTCGCTAAAGCGCCGCTCGCCTTCCTCAGCCAAAGGCAACACCGCCATGCGGAGGTCGTCCTCGGCCTGGGGCATCCCCCCCAGAGGAGCGGGACCGGTCTGCCCGCCGCAGCCCGCCAGCAGGGCCACTAGAAGGCTGAGGGTTCCTAAAAGCCAGGGTTTACGCATCTTCCTCCTCCTTTGAGGTCTTCTGTTGGGACCTCGAGCGGCAGGGTAGCAAAGGGGGGATTAATTCTCCCTGAACATCCCTTGAACCGAAAAACCCCCGCACCGGGCGGGGGTGGAAGGAGGGAGGGGCCTCAGGGCTTCTGGGAAAGGTCCACCATCCCCTTGCCCACCTCTTGCGGGGAAAAGGGCAGGGGCCTGGCGTGCTGCTCCAGATTCCCCTGGAGCTGGGCAGGGGTGAGGTTCGGCTGGACCGAAAGCCAAAGGGCCATGGCCCCGGCCACCAGAGGGGTGGCGAAGGAGGTGCCGGTGCAGGTGCCTTGGCCACCCCCGGGAGTCACGCACTCCAGGTTGGTGCCCGGCGCGGCCAGATCCACGTAAGCCCCGCGGGTGCTGTAGGGCGCCGGCCTGAGCCCGCCCTGGGTGGGATTCTGTTCCAGCGCCCCCACCGCCACCAGCCCGGG
>BBBL01000128.1 GCA_001311545.1 Thermus kawarayensis JCM 12314
TTGCAAAGGCAAGCCCGGTCCTTCTTGACCCCTCTGGTGCCGACGTGTATAATCCGAGGAACAACGTGCATTTCTTTGCTTACACCAAACCCCCGAAGACCAAAGGAGCCCGAAAATGACCTGGAAGGAAGCCTACCCGGATATCCCCCTAGGGCGGGACGCCTGTGGCATCATCGCCATGGCGGAGAAGAGCGGCAAGCCCTCCCACCGCATCGTGCGGCGCACCCTGGAAAGTCTCTACCGGATGGCCCACCGAGCCGGGGCCATCCGTGGCGAGGGGGATGGCACCGGCATCCAAACCGACATTCCCCGGGAGCTTTGGGCTCATTTTCTAGAGCGGGCGGGGCTGGATCCCAACCTGGCCTTCAACCCCCGCTTCTTCGTAGGGCATTTCTTCGTGCCCAAAAGCGAGGAGGGGCGGATAGAGGAGTTCTTCGCCTTGTTGGGCCGGGAGGGGCAGCGGCTAGGGGTGCGCCCCCTTCACTTCCGGCGGGGAGAGGTGGTGAGCGAGGTTCTGGGGCCTGTGGGGCGGCGCACGGAGCCCATCTTCCTCCAGGTGGCGGGGCTTTCGCCCGATGGAGATGGGCCTTTGTGGGAGCTTGGGCTTCGCCTCGAGGCCGCCTTTCCCGTGCACGTGGTTTCCTTGTCCACCCACAGCGTGGTCTACAAGGTGCGGGGGGCGGCGGAGCTTTTAAAGCGCTACTACCCCGAGCTTTCCCGGCCCGAGTACAAGAGCACCATCGCCCTGGGCCACAACCGCTACTCCACCAACACCCTTTCCACCTTTGAGCAGGTGCAACCCTTCGGTCTCCTCGGCCACAACGGGGAGATCAACACCATTGAGAGGCTGAGGCGCGAGATGGACTACCTGGGCATCCCCCGCACCGGGGGCTCGGACTCCCAGGACCTAAACCGCATGCTGGAAGGCTCATCTACCGCTTCGGCCTCTCCCTCCCCGAGGCCATGGACCTGGTCTTTCCCCCCATCCTGGGGGAGGTCAAGGGGCTCGCCCCGGAGTTGCAGGACCTCTACATGGCCCTGCGCCAGCGCTTCGGGCCCCTGGCCCAGGGACCCGCGGCCATTGTGAGCCGCCACCGGGACGAGGCGGTCTTCGCCACGGATGCCATGGGCCTGCGGCCCCTCTGGCAGTTTGAAACCCCTTACGAGCTGGTGTTTTCCTCGGAAAGGGGGGTGTTCAGCGCCGAGGAGTTCGTCTCCGACCCCAAGCCGCTGGCCCCGGGAGAGAAGGTCTACCTGCGCCTTACCCCGGAAGGCCCCAAGGTCCTGCCCTTTGACCGGCACCAGCGCCTGGTGCTGGAGCGGCTCTCCGCCCGCACCCCGGTGGAGGGTTACCGGGTGCACCTGGGGGGTCCCCTAAGGCAGGGGCCGCCCCCCTTGAGCGGGGGGAGCGGGGTGGAGGTGGAGGAGAAGCCCGCCCCGCCGCCCTTGGGGCTGGAACGGGCCTTTGGCTGGGACCGCTGGGACCAGGCCTACCTCGAGGCCCTGGCCAAGACCGGGAACGAGCCCATCGGCTCTTTGGGCTACGATGGCCCCCTGGCTGCCCTTAATCCGGAGAAACCCAACCTGGCCGAGTTCTTCAAGGAAACGGTGGCGGTGGTGACCAACCCCGCCATTGACCGGGAGCGGGAAATTGAGCACTTCTCCACCCGCATCCTCTTGGGCCGCCGCCCCTTGCCCGACGGCCGGGGTGGGGGAAGGGTGGAGGAGCTCCTTCTGCCCATCGTCTTGGAAGGGGACCGGGGCCTGGCGGAAAGCTTCGGCACCCTGACCCTCTCCGAGGTCCGGGCCCGGTTCAAGACCGCTACCCTGGTGCCCCAGTTCGCCGTGGAGGAGGGGCTTTTGGCCGGTCTCAAGCGCCTGGAGGAGGAGGCGGTGCGGGCCGTGGAGGAGGGGGCCGAGGTCCTCATCCTCTCCGACCGGGAGGCCTTCCAGGGAGGCGTTTGGATTGACATCGGGCTCGCCGTGGCGGCGGTGAACCGGGCTCTCCTCAAGCGGGATGCCGAGGGGGTGGCCCTGAGGCGCAGGACCTCCCTCCTGGTCCACTCGGGGGGCGTGAGGAACCTCCACGACGTGGCCTTCCTCCTGGGCCTCGGCGCCGAGGCCGTGGCCCCCTGGCTCATGGAGGAGAAGGCCCGGGCTGGAGGGGAGGAAGGGGGTGGCGGGTGTCCTCGAGGCCCTCCGCAAGGGCCTGGAGAAGGTCATCTCCACCATGGGCATCCACGAGCTCCGGGGCTACGGAAGGATCTTTAGCGCCATCGGCTTGAAGCCCGAGCTCGCCGAGTACTTCGGCACCCGGAACTTCCTGGGCTCGGAAAACGCCGGGTACGGCTTCCTGGAGCTAGAGCGGACCCTCTTGGAGCGCGAGGGTTTCCTCCGGGCGGAGAAAGTCCTCCCGGCCAAAGACTTCCGCTTCAACCCCCGCATCTACAAGGCCGCCCAGGAGGTGGCCACGGGCCAGGCCCCCTACGCCCACTTCCAGGAGAAGGTCCGCGCCTCGAGCGGGAAAACCCCGTGGCCGCCCGGCAACTTCTGGAGGTACGCTTCCCCGAAAGGAGCGAGGTGGCCCCGGAGGAGGTGGACCTTTCCGTGGGGGCCCACTCCCTGCCCTTCGTCATCAGCGCCATGAGCTTCGGCTCCCAGGGGGAGGCCGCCTTTAGGGCCTACGTGGAGGCGGCCAAGCGCCTCAACATGCTCTGCGTCAACGGAGAAGGCGGGGAGATCCCTGACATGCTGGGGAAGTACACCCCTTGGCGGGGGCAGCAGGTGGCCTCAGGCCGCTTCGGGGTCCACGCTACATGCTGAACTCCGCCAGCGTCATAGAGATCAAGATCGGCCAGGGGGCCAAGCCCGGGGAAGGGGGGCACCTGCCGGGCAAGAAAGTCTCGGCCAAGGTGGCGGCCGCCAGGAACGCCGTCCCCGGGGTGGACCTCATCAGCCCCTCCAACAACCACGACCTCTACTCCATTGAGGACCTGGCCCAGCTCATTGAGGAGCTGAAAACCGTGAACCCCAGGGCCTTGGTCTCGGTAAAGGTGCCGGTGATTCCCGGCATCGGCACCATCGCCGTGGGCATCGCCAAGGCGGGGGCCGACGTCATCACCCTCTCGGGGTTTGAAGGGGGCACGGGGGCGGCCAGGCTCCACGCCCTGAAGTACGCCGGCCTTCCCGTGGAGATCGGGGTGCGCCGGGCCCACCGGGCCCTGGTGCGGGCCGGGCTTCGCGACCGGGTGGAGATCTGGGCCGACGGCGGCCTGAAGACGGCCTACGACGTTTTGCGCATGGTCCTTTTGGGCGCGGACCGGGTGGGCATGGCCACCATGGCCATGGTGGCCATCGGTTGTACCATCTGCCGAGGGTGCCAGCTGGACACCTGCCACGTGGGCATCACCACCCAGATAGAGACGGTGGAGGAGGCCCTGGCCCACGGCCTCAAGCGCTTTGTTCCCCAGGACACGGAGCGGGCGGTGGAGCAGCTCACCCGTTTCTTTGAGGCCAAGGGGGAGGCCTGCGGGAACTGGTGGCCGCCTTGGGGGCCCGCTCCCTTAGGGAGGTTCGGGGCCGGGTGGACCTTCTCTACCAGCGGGACCACCTGGAGGAGCTGGACCTCGGCTACTTCTTCCAGCCGGTGGAGGAGCCCGAGTGGCTCAAGGACACCTCGGCCCACGTGCTGCGGAAGCCCCTGAACCAGCTCACCCGCACCATCACCGAGGTGGTGATGGCGGCCTACCAGGAGGGGAGCAAGCGCCTCCTTTTCCAGGAAGGGCCGGTGGACTCCACCGACCGGGCCCTGGGGGCCCACCTCTCCGGGGAGATCGCTAGGAGGCGCCTCTACGGCAAGGGCTTTGACGCCCAGGTGGAGCTCCACCTGGATGCGGGGAGCGTGGCCGGGAACGGCCTCGCCGCCTTCAACGTGGAGGGGGTTAAGGTGGTGGTGGAGGGCGGGGCCCAGGACGGGGTGGCCAAGGGTGCCTTCGGCGGGACCGTGGCCGTCCTCAAGGGGCGGAACCCCTATGGGGCCTACATGGACGGCTCCGTGGGCAAGAGCTTCGCCTACGGGGCCATCGGAGGATTCCTGGCGGTGGAGGGCATGGCCGACAGCCGCTTCTGCATCCGCCTCTCCGGGGCGGACGTGGTGCTGGGTGGGGAGCCCGAGCGCCCCTTGAGGGACGACCTGGGCAACCTGGCCGCCCGGGCCCAGGCCAAGGCTTCGCCTTTGAGTACATGACCCGGGGCCGGGCCCTGGTCCTGGGGGATCCCGGACCTTGGATCTGCTCGGGGATGACGGGGGGCCGGGTCTACCTGCGCCACTGGCCGGAGATGGGCCTCACCGAGGAGGCCATGAAGCGCCGCCTGGCCAAGGGGGCCAAGGTGGCGGTGAAGCCCCTGGACGCCCGGGGGGTGGAGGACGTGCGGGAACTTCTTTCGGCCTACATCGCCCTTCTTCGGGAGGCCAAGCGGGAGGAGAAGGCGAGGAGGCTGGAGGCACTCCTGGAGGACCCTGCGCGGCACTTCCGTATGGTGGAACCCGTGAGCCAGCAGGTGGAGCAGGGGGTGAGCACGGAGTAAGAGGCTGTCGTAAAAGGGTGCCACACTTGAGGGTGGTTCTTCGCAGAGCCTACCCCAGCGACCTGAGGGATGAGGAATGGAGCATCCTGGAGCCCTTGATCCCGGCCCCCAAAGCCGGCGGTCGCCCCGCCAAGGTGCCGAGGAGGGAAATAGTCAACGCCATCCTTTACGTCCTGGAGAACGGCATCAAGTGGCGGGCTATGCCTCATGATTTGCCCCACTGGTCCACGGTCTACCACTACTTCCGCAAGTGGCAGAAGGAGGGCGTATGGGAGAAAGCCGTCCAGGCTCTGGCCCGCCAGGACCGGGAACGAGAGGGGAGAGAGGCCTCCCCCAGTGCCTTGGTCATGGGTCAGCCCGTGAGGGCTACCTTGCCAGTCAGTCTGTAGTCACGAGCGAAGCTCGTACCTTGCAGACCACGGAAAAGGGGCCCCGAGGGAACGACGGGGCGAAAGTCACGGGCGAAGCCGTATCTTGAAGGTCAAGGGGAGAAAACGGCAGATCCTGACGGACACGGGGGGCCGGTTGCTGAAGGCCTTCGTGCACCCGGCCAACGAGCACGATAAGCGGGGTGGGGAGGCCCTGCTCCTGGGGATGGACCTCTCCCTCTGGCCCCGGGTGCGGAAGGTCTTTGTGGACTGGGGGTACCGGGGCCTTCGGGGGCTGGCTTCTTCCCTGGGGCTGGAGCTTGAGGTGGTGGCCCGTCCCC
>BBBL01000129.1 GCA_001311545.1 Thermus kawarayensis JCM 12314
GTCCACCCTTTCGTTTTCCGGGTGGCCGGCGTGCCCCTCCACGAAGTGGAGGTGCACCCGGTGGGGGGCCATGGCCTGCAGGAGGGCCTCCCAGAGGTCGCGGTTCTTCACCGGCCTGCCCTCCGCCGTCCGCCAGCCCCTCTTCTGCCAGCCTTCCAGCCAGCCCTCGGTGAAGGCCTTCTTCAGGTACTGGCTGTCGGTGTAGAGGTCTACCTGGCAGGGCTCCTTGAGGCTTTCAGGCCCTCTATGGCCGCCTTCAGCTCCATGCGGTTGTTGGTGGTGCAGAGCTCCCCGCCGGAGAGGAGCTTCTCGTGGGCACCGTGGCGCAAAAGGGCCGCCCAGCCCCCGGGGCCGGGGTTTCCCAGGCAGGCCCCGTCGGTGAAGAGCTCCACCCGCTTCATGCCAAGGAGAGGGAAGCCCTGGATCAGGGAAGCCTGCGGGCCTCCCTGGACAGGAGGGCCATGCTTAGGGCGATGAGGAGGAAGGCGAGGAGGGCCTGCAAGGGAATGGGGAACTGGGGGATGTATTCCGCGCTGCAGGGCACCGGGGGCTTGCAGGCCAGGGTGAAGAGGTGGGGAAACCTCTGCTCCAGGAGGTGGAGGGTGCTGATGCTCCCGCCCACCAGGGAAAGGGCCAGGCTGTAGGGCCAGACGCCGAAGTCCTGCCGCCAGAGGGCCATGGCCAGCAGGACCGCCTGGGGATACATGAAGATCCGCTGGTACCAGCAGAGCTCGCAGGGCAGGAAAAGCCGCACCTCCGAGTAGTAGAGGCTTCCTAAGGTGGCCACCAGGGCCACCACCCAGGCGAAGGCGAGGAGGAGGGAGGCGCGCTTCATGGGGAGGAGCATACCTCTAAACTGGAGGCCATGGAGGAGGAGGCGCCCCGGGAGCTCCAAGAGGGAGAGGACTTCTACTGGGAGGAGGGGCGGGTGGTCTTCACCGAGGCCTACCACCGCAAGCGGGGCTACTGCTGCGGCTTTGGGTGCCGCCACTGCCCCTGGAGGGGGGAGGAGAAGGGTTAAGCGCCCCGCAACGAGGTGCTTAGGCCTCCAGCAGGGCCTCCACGAAGCCTCGGGATCGAAGGGCTGGAGGTCCTCCGCCCCTTCCCCTACCCCCACGAAGCGGATGGGCACCCGGAGGGTGCGCACCATGGGGACCAGCACCCCTCCCTTGGCCGTGCCGTCCAGCTTGGTGACGATGACCCCGGTGAGGCCCAAGGCCTCGTGGAAGCGCCTGGCCTGCTCCAGGCCGTTTTGGCCGGTGACGGCGTCCAGCACCAGCACACCTCCCCGGGCTCCCCGGGATCGGCCTTGGCGATGGCCCGCTTCACCTTCTTCAGCTCCTCCATAAGGCCCTGCTTGGTGTGCAGGCGCCCGGCGGTGTCCACCAGGAGGAGGTCAAAGCCCCGTGCCTTCCGGGCCTGGGCGGCGTCAAAGGCCAGGGCGGCGGGGTCGGCGCCTTCCGCCCCCTGGATCACGGGGATCCCCAGGCGCTTTCCCCACTCGGCGAGCTGGCGCTGCCGGCGGCGCGGAAGGTGTCCCCGGCGCAGAGGAGCACCTTCTTGCCCAGGCCCTGGTAGTAACGGCCCAGCTTGGCCAGGGTGGTGGTCTTGCCCACCCCGTTCACCCCCACCACCAGGACCACGTGGCCCTTGGGTTCCACGGCCTTGGGCCTTTGCGGGTTGAAGCCCAGCTTCCTCAGGCTGGCCCGCCGCTCGTCCGGCTCCAGCATCTGGACGAGCTTTTCCTTCACCGCTTCCTTTAGGTCCTTGCGGCCCGAGGCCCGCACCTCCTCTAAGAGCTCCTCCGTGGCCTCGAGGCCCACGTCGGCGGCGAGGAGGGCCACCTCCAGCTCCTCCAGCACCGCCTCGGGGTTGGCCCCCCAGGGGATGCCCTTGAGGAAGCGCTCCCGGGTCTTGGCAAGGCCCGCCTTTAGGCGCTCAAAGAAACCGGCCATGTTCCTTTAGCGGAAGTTCACCCCCAGGGCCAGGCGCCAGACCTTGGGGAACTGGGCGAAGCCGTAGACGTAGGTGCCCTCGCGAAGAGGCCGGTGTAGGGGTCCAGAAGCCTTCCAGCCCTAGGGTGAAGCCCACCCCCAGGGTGGGCGTGGGCCCCACCAGGCCGCTCAGGCCCCCGCCGAAGTAGGGGAGGGTCCCGGCCAGGGTGGGGTCGTACTGGCCCAGGTCCGGCTTGAAGAGGAGGCTGGCCTCCAGGACCACCCCGGGGGCTGCCGGGGAGAGCTCCGCCAGGAGGCGGCCCGAGAGGTTCTGCCGCAGGCGGTTTTCCACCCCGGCCCCGAAGGTGAGGCCCAAGCCTTCCCCGTAGCCAAAGCGCATCCCTATGGCGCTTTGGGCGCTAGCCAGGCCCAGAAAAAGGGCGAGGGCGAGAAGAAGCCTCTTCATCCCTCTAAGTATACGGAAGCTTGCGGCCTCTTTCACGAGAGGACCCTTGCCAGGCGGGAAAGCACCCGGGCCTTCCCCAAGAGGGCCAGGATCTCAAAGAGGCCCGGGGTCTCCAGGCTCCCCGTGAGGGCCGCCCGCAGGGGCTGGGCCACCTGGGAAAGCTTCAGCCCTCTCTCCTCTGCGAATCCCCTAAGGAGGACCTCCAGGGCGGTTTCCGTCCACTCCTCCTGCCTTTCCAAGAGGGGCTTGAGCTCGAGGAGTAGGGGAAGCCCCTCGGCGAGCTTCGCCCGGGCCTTTTCGGAAAAAGGGTAGTCCTCGGTGAAGAGGTAGGGGGCCTTCTCGGGAAGCTCCTTCAGGGTGTCCAACCGGGGGCGCATGAGCTCCACTGCCCGCCTTAGGTAGGCCTCGCTTTCCCAGGAAAGCCCCGCCTCCCGGAGGAAAGGCTTGACCCTCTCGGCCACCTCCTCCAGGGAGAGCACCTCCCGGAGGTACTTCCCGTTCATCCAGCGGAGCTTCTCCAGGTCAAAGACGGGGCCCCGAGGGAGACCCTCTCCCAGGTGAAGGCGGCGATGAACTCCTCCAGGGTGAAGATCTCCCGCCCATCGGGCATGGAGAAGCCCATGAGGCAGAGGTAGTTCCGCAAGGCCTCGGGCAAGAACCCCTCCGCCTTGTACCACTCCAGGGAGGTGTGGCTCTTGCGCTTGGAGATCTTGGTCTTGTCGGGGTTGCGCAGGAGGGGCATGTGTAGAAGCGGGGCACCTCCCAGCCGAGGCCCGGTAGAGGAGGACGTGGATGGGGGTGGAGACCAGCCACTCCTCGGCCCGGATCACGTGGGTGACCCCCATGAGGTGGTCGTCCACCACGTTGGCCAGGTGGTAGGTGGGGTAGCCGTCGGACTTCAGGAGGACCACGTCGGGGATCTCCCCGTTGTCGTAGGCCACCACCCCCCTGAGCTCGTCCTTGACCTCGGTGGTGCCCGGGCGGGGGACCTTCAGGCGGATCACGTGGGGCTCCCCCCGCCTCGCCCTTTCCTCGGCCTCCTCGGGGGGATGTTCCGGGCCCTCCCGTCGTAGCCGCCCTTCTCCTTCCGGATTCTCTCCAGCTCCTCTGGGGTCTCAAAGGCCCGGTAGGCCCACCCCCGCCTCAAGAGCTCCTCGGCGTGCGCCCGATAGATGGGAAGCCGTTCCGACTGGCGGTAAGGCCCGTGGGGGCCGCCGATGTCGGGCCCCTCGTCGTAGGTGAGGCCGAGCCACCTGAGTGCGGCGAGGATCCTCTCCTCGGCCCCGGGGACGTAGCGCGCCCGGTCGGTGTCCTCAATGCGCACGAGAAAGCGGCCCCCGTTTTTCCTGGCCCAGACGTAGTTGAAGAGGGCGATGTAGGCCGTGCCCACGTGGGGGTCCCCCGTGGGGCTCGGGGCGATGCGGGTCACCACCATACCGTGCCCATTATCTCACCCGGGCCTAAAGGTTGGGCCTTAGGCTTGAGGGTAATGGACGGGGAGCTCTTGGCCCAAGGACTCCGCAAGCGCTTCGGCCCCAAGGAGGTGGTGCGGGGGGTGGACCTTCACCTGAGGCGGGGCGAGATCGTGGCCCTCTTCGGCTAACGGGGCGGGGAAGACCACCACCTTCTACATGGTGGTGGGCTTCATAAAGCCCACGGCGGGGCGGATCTTCCTCAAAGGCCAGGAGATCGGCCGCCTGCCCATGTACAAAAGGGCCCGCCTGGGCCTAGGCTACCTCCCCCAGGAGCCCAGCGCCTTCCGGCGCATGACCGTGCTGGAGAACCTCCTGGCCATCCTGGAATTCCAGCCCCTCTCCAAAAGGGAGCGGTTGGAGAAGGCCAAGGCCCTCCTGGAAGAGCTCGCCATCTACCACCTAAAAGACCGCATGGCCTACGCCCTCTCCGGGGGGGAAAGGCGGCGGCTGGAGATGGCCCGGGCCCTGGCCACCGACCCCGACTTCATCCTTCTGGACGAGCCCTTCACCGGGGTGGACCCGAAGAACGTCAAGGAGATCCAGAAGGTCATCGCCGAGCTCCGGGAGAGGCGGGGGGTGGGGGTGTTCATCACCGACCACGCCGTGCGGGAGACCTTGGCCATCACCGACCGGGTCTACGTGATGTACGACGGCCAGATCCTCTTCCACGGGGACCCCGGGACCTTCGCTAAGGACCAGGGGGTGAGGCGGCACTACCTGGGCGAGGACTACGAGCTGTGACCTTCTGGGCGCTTCTTGTCCTCATTCTCCTCCTTTCCGCCTGGGTGGCCTACCTGGGGGACAGGGTGGCCAAGTGGGCGGGGAAGCGCCACTACCGCCTCTTCGGCCTAAGGCCCCGGCAGACGGCCACCCTGGTGGCGGTGTTCACCGGGGTGGGGATCGCCCTCTTCAGCTATCTGGGCTTCCTCCTGGTCTTCCGCGAGGCCCGGGAGACCATCCTGGAGGCCGAGGCCATCCGCCAAGAGAGGGACCGGCTTAGGGTGGAGCGGGAGGTTCTCCTGCGCGCCAAGGAGGCCCTGGAGGCCGAGGGCGCCCGGACCCTGGCCGAGGTGACGGCCTTGCGGAAGGAGCGAAAGGAGATGGCCCAGGCCCTGGCCGAGGCGGAGGCCCTGAGGAAGCGCCTCGAGGCCGAGACCCAGGCCCTGGAGGCCCAGGTGGTGGCCTTGGAAGGGGAGAAGCGGAGGCTTTCTGCCCTCCTGGAGGAAAGGGAGAGGGCTTTGGCGGAGAAGGAAAGGCTCCTTCTGGAAAGGACCCAGGCCCTGAAGGCCCTGGAGGCGCGCCTTCGGGGCCTTAAGGAGGAAGGCAGAAGGCGGAGGCGGAGCGGGACCGGCTCGGAAGGGAGAAGGCCCGCCTCGAGGCCGACCTGGCCCTCCTGCAGGCCAGGCTGG
>BBBL01000130.1 GCA_001311545.1 Thermus kawarayensis JCM 12314
GGGCCAGGGACCTCCCCCGTCGTGGGTCCAAGGCCACCAGGGCGAGCTCCGCCCCTTGCGGGAGGCGGGCCCTGTAAGCCACCCTCTCCGCCGCCCGCTGCATGGCAGGTCCAAGGTGGTGTAGACCTTAAGCCCCCCTTCCCCGTAGACCTTCTCCTTGCCGAAGCGGGCCTCCAGGAAGCGCCGCACCTCCAGGACGAAGTGGGGGGCCATGCGGTAGTCCAGCTGCCTCAGAAGGCGGGCCTCGGGGTCCACCAGGCGGGCCTCCAGGAGGTTGCCCTCGGCATCGTAGCGCGCCTCCCATCCCCTCGGGGTGAGGGGCTCCTTCCAGGCGGCCTCCGCCAGCTCCCGGCTCACCCAGCCCTCCTCCACCATCTGGCGGAGGAGGAGGCGCATCCTGTCCCGCACCCCCTTTAGGTCCTGGTAGCGGGCGTTGGGCGCGGGGATGAGGGAGGCCAGGTAAAGCCCCTCGGCGAGGGTAAGGGCCGCGGGGTCCTTGCCGAAATAGGCCTCCGCCGCCCCCTTGATGCCCACGGCGTTCCCCCCCCAGGGGACCACGTTGAGGTACATCTCCAGGATCTCCTCCTTGGTGTACCGCCTTTCCAGCTCCAGGGCCAAGGCCCACTCCTTGAACTTCCGCTCCAGGGAGCGGGCCTGGGCCAGCTCCTTAAGGAGGGTGTTCTTGATGACCTGGGTGGTGATGGTGCTTCCCCCCTGCAGGTCCCCCCGGGCGATGGCGTAGAGAGCCCCCAGGATCCGGAAAAAAATCCACCCCATAGTGCTGGAAGAAGCGGCGGTCCTCGGAAAACACGATGGCGGCCACCGCCGCCGGGGAGACCTCCGGAAGGCGGACCAGGCTCCGGTGAATGGCCCTCCCCTCCTCCACGCTGGCGATCTGGGCCAGGGGGGTCCCGTCCCGGGCGTAGAGGGTGGAGGTGGCCGTGAGGCGGAGGCGCTCAAACTGGGAGAGGTCCGGGAGGCCCCGGGTGTAGGCGTAGGCCAGATAGCCAGGGCCAGAAGGACCCCGAAGAGAAGCCCCACCAGGGCGAGGAAGAGAAGGCGCAACGCCCGCACGCTCCTAAGTTTACCCAAGGCTTCCCTTTAGGCCGAAAGGCCCATAAACCGGAAGAGCTTCTCCCGGGTCAGGGGCTTTTCTATGGGAGTCGCCCGCACCACCTCGGCGGTGGTGCGGAGCTTCTCCTGAGGGGAGATGAGGACGGCCAGGGGAACCTCCTTGAGCCGCCGCACGTGGCGGATGCGGGTGGCCACGGCGAAGGCGTCCACATCCAGATCCTGGTCCACGAGGATGTAACGGGGGGTGTTTTCCGAAAGCCAAAAAAAGGCCTTCCCGGGCCAGGTCAAAGGGGCGAAGGGGAATACCCCTTTCGGAAAGGAGGAGCTCCACATAGGCCCTAAGGGCCTGGTTGCGGCTTAATAGGAGCAGGCCCGGATAGTCCGCCGCCACAGCGGCAGTCTACCCGGGCCATGCGAAAGGCGTGTGAAAAAACTGGCTGGGGCGCGTGGACTCGAACCACGACCGGCGGATCCAAAGTCCGCTGTCCTGCCGTTAGACGACGCCCCAGCGGCCAAGCCCGATTGTAGAGCAAAAGGGAGAGGCGTCAAACGTGGAAGAGGATGTAGAGGACATCCCCGTCCTGCACCTCGTAGTCCTTGCCCTCGAGGCGCACCCATCCCCTCTCCTTGGCCCTCGCCCACCCCCCGGCCTCCACCAGGCGGTCCCAGGGGAGGACCTCGGCCCGGATGAAGCCCCGCTCCATGTCGGAGTGGATCTCCCCGGCGGCCTGGGGGGCCTTGGTGCCCCGCCGCACGGTCCAGGCCCGCACCTCCTTCTCCCCAGCGGTGAAGAAGGCGATGAGGTCCAAGGCCCGGTAGCCCGCCCGGGCGAGGCGCTTTAGGCCGCTTTCCTTAAGCCCATAGGCGGAAAGGAGCTCCCTCGCCTCCTCCTCGGGAAGCTCGGCGAGCTCCGCCTCCAGCCTGGCCGAGACCACCACCACCTGGGCCCCCTCCTCGGCCGCCTTCCGCCGCAACGCCGCCACGTGGGGATTCCCCTTCCCCTCGGGCAGGTCCTCCTCGGCCACGTTGGCCACGTAGATCACCGGCTTGGCGGTGAGAAGGGGGGTCTCCTTGAGAAAGCGGCGCAGCTCCTCGGAAGGGGGGAAGGTGCGGGCGGGCCTACCCCCTTGGAGGTGGGCCTGGAGGGCCTCCGCCACCTGCAGGAGGGGAAGCTTCTCCCGGTCGGCCTTGGCCTCTTTCCGGAGGCGCTCAAGCCGCCTCTCCAAGGTGGCGAGGTCGGCAAGGAGGAGCTCCGTTTCCACCACCTCGGCGTCCTCCAGGGGGTCCACCCGCCCCATGACGTGGACCACATCGGGGTCGGGGAAGCACCGGAGGACGTGGGCGATGGCCGCCACCTCGCGGATGTGGGCCAAAAACTGGTTGCCAAGCCCTTCCCCCTTGTGGGCCCCTTTAACGAGCCCGGCGATATCCACGAACTCCACGTGGGTGGGCACCACCGGGGGCACCCTATCCCCCTTGGCGAAGGTCCTCTGCAGGGCATAGAGCTCTCGTCCTCCAGGGGCACCACCCCCACGTTCTTGTCAATGGTGGCGAAGGGGTAGTTGGCGGCGAGGGCCCCCGCCCGGGTAAGGGCGTTGAACAGGGTGGACTTGCCCACGTTAGGTAGGCCGACGATTCCCACAGCCAGCATCTTGACCTCAAAAAAAAGCCCCAGATGGGGGCCTCTACCCATCCTATCATGTCCCCTGCGTATGATGGCGGGGATGGATCTCGCTGCCCACATAGACCATACCCTCCTGAAGCCCACCGCCACCCCGGAAGAGGTGCTCAAGGCGGCGGAGGAGGCCTTGGAGTACGGCTTCTATGGCCTTTGCATCCCCCTTCCTTCGTGGCCCTGGTGCGCCGGGCCTTTCCCCATGCGCCCTTCCGCCTGGTGACGGTGGTGGGGTTCCCCTTGGGGTACGGGGAGAAGGAGGTGAAGGCCCTCGAGGCCGCCTGGGCCCACGCCCAGGGGGCGGACGAGGTGGACATGGTGGTCCACCTGGGCCAGGCCAAGGCGGGGAACCTGGCCTATCTGGAAGAAGAGGTTCGGGCCGTGCGCAAGGCCATCCCCAAGGCGGTCCTCAAGGTGATCCTGGAAACGGGTTACTTCTCCCCGGAAGAGCTTGCCCCCTTGGCGGAGGCGGCCATACGGGGAGGGGCGGACTTCCTCAAGACCTCCACGGGCTTCGGGCCCAGGGGGGCGAGCCTCGAGGACGTGGCCCTCCTCGTCCAGGTGGCCCGGGGCAGGGCCCGGGTCAAGGCGGCGGGGGGCATCCGGGACCGGGAAACCGCCCTCAGGATGCTGGAGGCCGGGGCAGAGAGGCTTGGCACCTCTAGCGGGGTGGCCCTGGTAAGGGGCAGGGAGGGCTCCCTTGGGTACTAAAAGGCCCCGCCCTCGGGCGAAGGCCAGGAAGGAGATCGCCGGGCTTCCCGGCTACCTCCTCCTCCTGGTCCTCCTTCTCCTTTGGCTCTTCCAAGAGCTTCGCCCGGGCAAGCCCGCAAAAAGCCCCTCTGGAAACGGGCGGGGCCGGGGTCTACTTCATGCCGGAGGACGGGGAAAGGGCCAAGGCCCGCCTCCTAGCCTCATGGACGGGGCCCAGGAAAGCCTGGAGGGGGCCTTCTACGAGTTCCGCGACCTAGGGATCGCCCAGGGCCTCCTCCGGGCAAAGGGACGGGGGGTGAAGGTGAGGCTCTACGGGGAAAGCGACCACCGCCAGGACTTCCGCCGCTACCTGGTGGCGGCCCGCCTGGGCCAGACCCAAGAACCTCCCCGGGTGCCCCAGGCGGCCCTCAGGGAAGGGGTACGCCCCCTCTCCCTAGACTGCGAGGAGATCGCGGGCATTCCCGTCTGCTACGACGAGCGGGAAGGCTTCATGCACCACAAGTTCCTGGTGGCGGACGGGAAGTTCCTGTGGACGGGAAGCACCAACATGACCTGGAACGCCTTCGCCCGCAACAACGAAAACAGCCTCCTCCTCCCCTCCCCCACCCTGGCCCAGGGCTACGCCCGGGAGTTCCAGGCCCTCTTCGGGGGGAAGAAGGAAGGCCTAGGCCTTCCCGTGGCCTTCCGCCTGGAGGACCCCCCCTCTCGGGGGTGGCCTACTTCAGCCCCAAGGGAGGGGAAAGGGCGCGGGAAGCCCTCCTAGAGGCCTTGGCCCGGGCCGAGAAGGAGGTCCTGGTGGCCGCCTTCGTCCTCACCGACCGGGAACTGGTGGAGGCCCTGAAGAAGGCCCACCGCCGGGGCCTCTCCGTGCGGGTCCTTCTGGAAGGCCGCAACCTGGGGGACAGCCGGGAGGAAGACCTCCTTCGGGCGGGCATTCCGGTGCGCCAGGACGCCAACCCCTACAGCATGCACCACAAAGTCATGGTTCTGGACGGGACCAGGGTGGTCACGGGAAGCTACAACTTCACCCAGCGGGCCTGGCAGGTCAACAACGAAAACCTCCTCGTCCTGGAAAGCCCCCCCTTGGCGGAGCGGTACCGCCAGGAGGTGTTGCGGTTATGGGAGGAAGGAAAGCCCCTCTGACACCGTCTCGGGCGGCCAAGGAGGAGGCCCCCGTCCTGGTCCTGGCCTCGGGTAGCCCCCGGCGGAAGGCCCTGCTGGAGGCCCTGGGCTACCGGGTGCGGGTGGTGGTGCCGGGGGTGGAGGAGGAAGACCTCTTCCTCCCCCATGGCCCTGGCCCAGGCCCTGGCCCGGAGGAAGGGGGAAGGGGTGGCGGGAACCTGGGTCCTGGCCGCCGACACGGTGGTGGACCTGGAGGAAAAGCCCCTGGGCAAGCCCAAGGACGCCGAGGAAAACCGGGAGTTCCTGAGACGGCTTTCCGGTAGGGAGCACCGGGTCCACACCGCCATCTACCTGCGCACCCCCAAGGACGTGGTGGAGGAGGTGCACACCACCCGGGTGCGCTTCCGGCCCCTTTCGGAAGAGGAGATCGCCTGGTACGTGCGAAGCGGGGAAGGCCTAGACAAGGCCGGGGGGTACGGGGCCCAAGGGCTGGGCATGGCCCTTCTGGAGCGGGTGGAGGGGGACTTTTACACGGTGGTGGGCCTCCCCGTGGCCCGCGTCTTCGCCCTCCTTTGGGAACGGGGGTTCCGGCCATGAGGGAGACCGCCCTCCGCCGTGGCCTCTTCCTCCTTCTCCTCCTCCTGGGCCTCGCCCTGGCCGCCCTCACCCGGCCCCTGGCCCCCCG
>BBBL01000131.1 GCA_001311545.1 Thermus kawarayensis JCM 12314
CCTCTCCATCCCCCCGCCCAAACCCCGCACCGCCGTGCTCTTCCCCCGGCGGGAGGGGTTCTACACGGAGCTTGGGGGATACCTCCCCGAGGTGCGCCTGCGGTTTGAGACCTACGGGACCCTTTCCCGCAGGCGGGATAATGCCGTCCTCGTCTTCCACGCCCTCACGGGAAGCGCCCACCTGGCGGGAACCTACCGCGAGGAGACCTTCCAAAGCCTCTCCCCTCTGGAACAGGCCTTCGGGAAGGAGGGGTGGTGGGATGGCCTGGTGGGCCCCGGGCGCATCCTGGACCCCGCCCTCTACTACGTGGTCAGCGCCAACCACCTGGGAAGCTGCTACGGCTCCACCGGCCCCCTCTCCTTAGACCCCCGCACGGGCCGCCCCTACGGGAAGGACTTCCCCCCCCTCACCCTCCGGGACCTAGCCCGGGCCCAGGCGAGGCTTCTGGACCACCTGGGGGTGGAGAAGGCCACGGTCATCGGGGGAAGCCTCGGGGGGATGGTGGCCCTGGAGTTCGCCCTCATGTACGGAAAGGGTGAAAAAGCTCGTGGTCCTCGCCGCCCCCGCCCGGCACGGGCCTGGGCCAGGGCCTTCAACCACCTGTCCCGGCAGGCCATCCTGCAAGACCCCGGGTACCAAAGGGGAGACCCCGCCCCCAAGGGGATGGCCCTGGCCCGGGGCATCGCCATGATGAGCTACCGGGCCCCCGAAGGGTTTGAGGCCCGCTGGGGCGCGGAGCCGAGCTCGGGGAGACCTACCTGGACTACCAAGGGGAGAAGTTCCTCCGGCGCTTCCACGCCGAGAGCTACCTGGTCCTCTCCCGGGCCATGGACACCCACGACGTGGGCCGGGGGCGGGGCGGGGTGGAGGAGGCTCTGAAGCGCTTAAGGTCCATCCCCTCCCTCTTCGTGGGCATTGACACCGACCTCCTCTACCCCGCCTGGGAGGTCAAGCAGATGGCCCGGATGGCGGGGGCCCGCTACCGGGAGATCAAGAGTCCCCACGGGCACGACGCCTTCCTCCTGGAGACGGACCAGGTGGAGGAGATCCTGGGGGGCTTCCTCCCCTAAGTACCCCACCGCGGCTTTCGCCGCAGTGGGGGCCCCAAAAAAAGTCTCCCTCCAGCCCCGGCTTAGGGGCCCCGGCACCGCGCCTGGATTTGGGCGAAGAATTCAGGCCAAAGGGGCACTTCGCTTCACTTCCCCACGCAGAAGTTCTGGAAGACCCGGGCCACCACCTCCTCCGCCACCTCCTTGCCCGTGAGGGCGGCGAGGGCCCGGGCCGCCTCCTCCACGGCCAGGCCCATGAGGTCCTCGGGGAGGGCGAGGGCCTCCTCCAGGGGCGCCTTGGCCCGGAGAAGGGCCTCCACCTGGCGCTCGGTGAGGAGCACCTCTCCCCCCTCTCCCCCAGAAGGGCCTCCTTGAGGGCCTCCTTGAGGCGGTCCAGGCCTTCCCCCGTGAGGCTGGAAACGGGGAGGAACCCCGGGTCCTCCCAGGCCGGGGGGAGGTCGCTCTTGGTGGCCACCTTGAGGGTCCTCTCCCAGGGGAGGGGAGGCGGGGCGGGCCTCGGGGCCGAGCGGTCCACCACGTAAAGCACCAGATCCGCCTCCTCAGCGATCCTGAGGGCCCGTTCCACCCCCATCCTTTCCAGGGGGTCTTCCGTCTCCCGCACCCCGGCGGTGTCCACCGCCACCAGGGGGACGCCGAAGAGCTCCAGGGGGGCCTCGAGGTAGTCCCGGGTGGTGCCGGGGATGGGGGAAACCAGGGCCCTTTCGTAGCCCAGGAGGGCGTTTAGAAGGGAGCTCTTCCCCGCGTTCGGGGCCCCGATGAGGCAAGCCTCGCCCCCCTTTGCGCCAGGCGGGAGGCCCGGGCCTGGGCGAGGAGGGCCTCCACCTCGGCCAGGGCCTCCCTAAGGGTGCTATCTGCCTCCAGGGGCTCCACCCCCTCCTCGGGGTAGTCCAGGAGGGCCTGGATGTGGGCGAGGAGGTCCAAAAGCCTCCCCTCGAGCCTCGCGATCCTCTGGGAAAGCGCCCCCTCCAGCGCCCTCAGGGCCTGCCTCCTCCCGAGCTCCCCTTCCGCCTCAATGAGGGCCAGGACCGCTTCCGCCTGGGCCAGGTCCAGCTTGCCGTTCAGGTAGGCGCGGAAGGTGAACTCCCCGCGCCCTGCGGGCCTTGCGCCCTGGGCCACCAGGACCTCCACCAGCCGACGGAGGACGGCCGGGGAGCCGTGGGTCTGGAACTCCACCAGGTCCTCCCCCGTGTAGGAGCGGGGGGCGCGGAAGACGAGGAGGAGGGCCTGGTCAACGGCCTCCCCCGTCCTCGGGTCCACCACCTCCCCCAGGGTGAAGCGCCCTCCCCGAAGGCGCCTCGGGTCCTTGCCCCGCCAGACCCTTGCGGCGATCTCCAAGGCGCCCTCGCCAGAAAGCCGCACCACCCCGATGGCCCCCTTTCCCGGGGGGGTGGCGACGGCGCAGATGGGGTCCTTGAGGTTCACGTCCGGCGAAACTCCTCTTCGGTGACGCCTGCTTGTTTCAAGATGGCCTTGAAAAGGCCCCAGGGTATCTCCCCTGAATGCATGGGCAGGACCACCCTTCGGCCGTCCGAGTGCACGTAGACCCGGTGTCCCTCCTTGCCCCGACGGGGAAGCGGCTTGAAACCCAGCCGCTCCAGCTTCCGGGCCACCTCGGAGGTCTTAGGCGGCATCTAGGGAGATCTCGGCCACCGTCACATCGGGAGGCGGCGCCTCCCCCAAGGATTCCAAGGCGGCCTCCAAGGCGTCCTTGCGTTTTCCAGGGCCTCTTCCGGGGAGTGGCCGAAGGTGACGCACCAGGGCAGGGCGGGCACCTCGGCAAGCCACACTCCTGGGGTCTCCGGGTCTGAGCGTAAGACCACCGTGTAGCGCATCCCCTTCATTCTACAAGGCCTTCTTCAGGGCCTCCAGGGTCTTTTCCACGTCCTCCCCCGTGTGGGCCACGGAGAGGAAGGCCGCCTCAAAGTTGGAGGGAGGCCAGTAAATACCCCGGTCCAGGAGGCCGTGGAAGAAGCGGCGGAAGAGCTCCGTGTCCGTGCGCTTGGCGTCCTGGAAGGTGACCACGGGGCCTTCGGTGAAGAAGACGGTGATCATGGACCCACCCGGTTCACCGCATGGGGGACGCCCTTTGCCGAGAGAACCTCCTTTAGGCCCCTTTCCAGCCGGGCCCCGAGCTCCTCCAGGTAGCGGTAGTGGCCGGGGTTTTCCTCCAGGATCTCCAAGGTGGCGAGCCCCGCCGCCATGGCCAAGGGGTTCCCGGAAAGGGTCCCCGCCTGGTAGACGGGCCCCAGGGGGGCCACCTTCTCCATGACCTCCCGCCTCCCGGCGTAGGCCGCGGCGGGAAGCCCCCCGCCCAGGACCTTCCCCAGGGTGACCAGGTCGGGCTTTAGGCCCAGAAGCTCCGTGGCCCCGCCGAAGGCCAGGCGGAAGCCCGTCATCACCTCGTCGGCGATGAGGAGGACGCCGTGGTCCTTGGCCTCGTGGAGGGCCTTCAGGAACTCAGGAGTGGGCGCGAGGACCCCGGCGTTCCCCACCACCGGCTCAAAGATGACGGCGGCGATCTCCTCACCCCGCGCCCGCAAAACCTCCCGCAGGCCCCCGGGGTCGTTGTACTCCAGGACCAGGGTGAGCTTGGCATACTCCTCCGGCACCCCGGCGGAGGAGGGCACGCCCAGGGTGAGGGCCCCCGAGCCCGCCTCCACCAGGAGCCGTCGGCGTGGCGTGGTAGTTGCCCCGGAACTTGACGATGTAGGGCCTCCCCGTATACCCCCGGGCGAGGCGAAGAGCGCTCATGGTGGCCTCCGTCCCGGAGTTCACGAAGCGCACCAGGTCCACAAAAGGGTAGGCCCGCTTCACCTTTTTGGCCAGGGCCATCTCCAAGGGACTTGGCGCCCCGAAGGTGAGGCCCTTTTCCAGGGTCTCCCGCACCCGGGCGAGGACCCTGGGGTGGGCGTGGCCGAGGATCAAGGGCCCCAGCTCATCACGTAGTCCAGGTAGCGGTTCCCGTCCGCGTCCCAGACGTAGGCCCCTCCCCCCGCACCAGGAAGGGAGGGGTGCCCCCCACGGCCTTGAAGGCCCGCACGGGGCTACTCACCCCGCCCGGGATGTGCCGCTTGGCCTCCGCAAAATAGGCCTCGGAAATGGGCCTCTCCATGCCCTCCACTCTAGCGGCTCTTCCCCGGGAAAAGGTAGCCCCGGAGGGATACCCACCTCCCCGGGGTCCTGGCCCCCCTAGGGCTTCCTACCCTTTCTCCCCCTTTCCTTCGCCCTGCCGGCTCGGGGAAGCCTGCCTAGGGACCCCCATGCTGGCCCAGGCCAGCATGGGCGGTATCAGCCGCCCCCTCCCGGGCCTCGGGGCGGTCCTGGGCTAGGGACGGATGGGCCTAAGCCCCAGGGCCTCGAGGCGGGCAAAGAGCGGCCTCAAGTCCATGGCTCCCACGTAGAGGAGCGTCCGGAAGCCCAGGCCCCCCGCCTCCCGGAAAAGGTGCAGACCCAGAAGGGGCGTCCGGGTAGCCTCCAAGGCCTCCAAAAGACCCTTCAGGCGGGGAAGGTCCGGCACCAGGACCTCGAGGGGGCTTGCCGGAACCCCAGGGCGTAAGCGGTCCAGGAGACCCCTGAGCAGGTCAAAGGCCGTGACCAGGCCCACCAAGACCTCCTCTTCCACCACCGGCAGGGCGCCCACCCGGGCGGCCTCCATGCGGAAGGCCGCCTCCTCGGGGGACTCCTCCGGGTGGGCCTTGGGGAACTCCTGGAGGAAGCGGGCCACGGGGGCTTCCCAGGAGGCCTGCACCGAAGCGGGGGCCCAAGGAGCGAGGAAGGGGCGGAGGTACCTCTCCCCCACCATGCCCCGGTAACGGCCCCCGTCCACCACGGCAGGTAGCGCACCCCCGTCTGAACCAGGAGGCGGTGGGCCTGGCCCAGGGACACCTGGGGCTCTACCACCACGAGATCGGTGCGCATGAGGTCCCGCAGGACCGGGGTCCGGGCCAAGGCGCTCTCATGCATACATGGTGGGTTAGTATTGGCCTGATGTCAAGTGTCTCCTTGACGCTTGCACATCACTATCCGTACTGATAGCAAACCCACAGCCCAACCCCGGGAAGGGGCCCACCGGGTCTACCCCCGGAAGAGCGCCTCCAGGGGCAGGTGGAAGCCGGGCAGGGCCTCTCCCCCTTCCAGCGCCTCGTGGGACCTCAAAAGCCGCCCCTCCCCGCCCCGCCCGTAGACCTCCA
>BBBL01000132.1 GCA_001311545.1 Thermus kawarayensis JCM 12314
CCAGGCCCGGTGCCCCCTTCCACCAGAGCCGCCCCACCGCCACCCCACCCAGCCCGCGAAAAGGGCCGAGCCGAAGAGGGTGGAAAGGAGGAGGCAGGAAGGCATGGGCGCTAAAAGGGGAAGGCCTCGAGGGCTTCTCTGGCGGTGGGAAAGCGCGCTTTCGGGTTTTTGGCCAGAAGCCGATCTATGTACGCCGCTTCCTCGGGGGTGAGGTGGGGCAGAGGGGGGACCTCTCCTTGGAGGTGGCCCAGGAGCACCTCCTCGGGGCTTCCCACAAAGGGGTGTTCGCCGGAGAGGATCCAGTAGAGGATGATGCCGGCCGCGTAGACGTCGGCTCCGGCTCCGGGCTCTTCCCTAGAACCTGTTCGGGGGCCAGGTAGGGCAGGGTGCCCAGGCGCAGGGGGCGCTTGAAGGTTTCCAAGGCGGGGCCCGAGAGGTCAAAGTCCACAAGCCTCGCCTCGTCGGTGCCGGCCACGATGAGGTTCTCCGGCTTCACGTCCCGGTGGACCAGGCCCTTCTCGTGCATGTGGGCCAGGGCCTCTAGGAGTTGCCGGAAGACGAAGAGGGCCCTCCTGCGCTCCGGGCGGCGGAGCATCCAGCGGCCCATCTCCTCCCCCGGGGCGTAGGCCAGGAGGAGGGCGGGGCCTTCCTCCAGATCCAAAGCCTCCAGCACCGGGTTGAGGTTGGGGTGGGAGAGCCTCTTTCCCACCCAAAGCTCCCGGTCCCGCCGGGCCTCGGCCCCCTTGGGGAAGACCTTGAGGGCGTAGGGGGTGCCGAAGGGGTCAAAGGCCAGGTAGACCGTGGCCAGGGCCCCCCGGCCCAAAGGGCGCACCACCCGGTAGCGCTCGTGGAGGGTCTTCCCCGCCAGGCTCACCGCCTCCACTATACCCGCCCCTCACCTCTTTCACCTGGAAGCCGTTAGGATTTTCCCGTGCGTGGCCTGGCGCTTTCCGGAGGTGGGGCCCGGGGTCTCGCCCACATCGGGGCCCTGGAGGTCTTTTTGGAAGCGGGCCTGGACTTCCAGGTGGTGGCGGGCACCAGCATGGGGGCCATCGTGGGGGCCCTCTTCGCCGCGGGAAAAGGCCCGGCGGAGATGCTGGCCTTGGCCCGGAAGACCCCCTGGCTGGGCCTTTTGGGCCTCTCCCCCAGGGAGGGGCTTTTCTCCCGCAGGAAGCTTAAGGACTTTCTGGCCGAGCACCTGCGGGACCTTTGCGGGGCTCAAGCGCTCCCTGGTGGTGACCGCCGTGGACGTGGTCTCGGGAAGGCTGGTCTTCCTGACCCAAGGGGACCTGCCGAGCGCCGTGCTGGCCTCGGCCGCCTACCCCGGCCTTCTGGCCCGGTGGAGCGGGAGGGCCGGTTTCTGTTTGACGGGGGGGTGCTGGACAACCTGCCCGTGGACGCCGCCCGCCTCCTGGGGGCAGGGGAGGTCTACGCCGTGGACGTGACCCCGGAGAGGGCGGTGGAGGGGGTGCCCCGGGGCCTCCTTTCCCTGGCCCGGCGGGCGGTGGACCTGATGCAGGCCCACCTCACCTCCGTGCGCCTCACCCTCTACGCCCCGGAGGTCTACGTCCGGCCGGGCCTCCAGGGGGTGGGCATAGAGGACTTCCGCCGCCTGGAGGAGATCGTGGAGGCGGGCCGCCAGGCGGCGCGGGCGGCCCTTGCTAAAGTGGGAGGGGTATGAAGGCCTTCTGGGAGTACCTGTTCAAGGAGTGGTTCCGCCAGGTGGGGGAGGCCCTTTTGGTGGCCTTTCTGGTCACCACCTTCGTCTTCACCACCGTGGGGGTGGTGGGGCAGAGCATGTTCCCCACCTTGAGAAACGGGGAAAGGGTCCTGGTGCCCAAGTGGGAGACCTGGCTGGTGCGTTTTGGCCTCATGGAGTGGCGGCGGGGGAGATCGCCATCCTGAAGCCCCCCGAGGGCACGCCCTACGCCACCGCCCGTTTCCCCGTCCTGGGCTTTTCCTTCCGCGCCTTTTTCATCAAGCGCATCGTGGCCGTGCCCGGGGACGAGGTCTATATAGAGCGGGGCGTGGTGCACGTGAACGGCGTGCCCCTCCCGGAAACCCACATCACCGACCACCTCTCCCCCTGGCCCGACTCCTATCCCGGGGTCTGCTACAAAGAGGGGCGCATGACCCGGATCATCACCCAGCAGGGGGACTTCCCGGTGGACCTCCTGCCCGCCTACCTGAAGCCCTTGAGGGAGATGCTCCTGCCGCCTTCCCAGGAGGTGCTGGACCGGAGCCGGCTGGAGGAGTCCTGCGAGGTGGGCCGCATCAAGCTGAAGAAGGGCTACTACTTCGTCATGGGGGATAACCGCACCCTGGGGGGTTCGGAGGACTCCCGCACCTTCGGCCCCGTGCCCCAGGAGGCCATCGCCGGCCGGGCGAGCTTCGTTTGGTGGCCCGTCTTCGTGCGGGACGAGGGAGGCTTGCGCCTCAACTGGCGGAGGCTTACCCCTCCTCCCGCCTACCGGCTTCCGTGAGCACGGCCACCACCAGCCTCCCGGGCCCGTGGACCCCCTTCACCATCACCTGGCCGATGTCGGCGCTCTTGGAAGGCCCGGAGTGGAGGCCGAGGGCGCTGGGGAGGCCCCTGAGGTCCCTTCAGGGCCTCCAGGAGGGTGCCGTACACCCTCTTTTCCTCCACGAAGACCAGGTGGGTGGGGGGGAGGAGCTGGACCTTTCGGCCGTCCTCGCCGGATAGGGCCACGCTTCCCGTTTCCGCCACGGCGAAGAGGGCGTAGGAGACGCCTAAGGGGGCCTCCTCGGGGGAAGCCCGGGGAGGGGGGGCTTGAGGTCTTCGGGAAGGGTCTTGCCCAAGGCGGCCCCGGGAAGCCCCTGCGCCAGGCTTAGGGCAAAGGCTTTGGCCTCTTCCCGGGGAAGCCTAAGGGCTCCGCCCCGTTTTCCCTGAAGGCGCTTGAGGAGGAGGTCCACGGGGTCTTCGGGAAGGGGGGTGTGGGGGTGCTCGGGGAGGAGGGCCCTGGGCCTCCCCTTGAGGGCCCGCTCTACCCGGGCGAGGATCCTGGTCCTAGCGTCCATCCCGCACCTCCTTTAGCTCCTTCCAGAGCTCGTGGAAGGCCTTGGGGCTGGGCTTTAGAGGGCCCCTGCCCTCGGTCCAGGCCTTGAGGAGAGGGAGGAGGTCCTGGGGCAGGGGGAGGCCCCTTAGCCCCTTGGAGAAGAGGCGGTAGAGGGCAGGGCTTTCCATCACTTGGCGGAAGGCCTTCATGGCGGCCCTTTCCCAGGGGGGGGCGAGGCCCTCGGCCACGGCCCGGTGCCGCCAGGTGAGGAGGAGCTTGGGGATGGGGATCTTCACCGGGCAGGCCTCGAGGCAGGCCCCGCAGAGGGTGGAGGCGTAGGGGAGGGAGTAGGCCTCCTCCAGGGTGAGGAGGCCGGGGTCCAGCACCGCCCCGATGGGCCCGGAGTAGACGTAGCCGTAGGGGTGTCCCCCGGTCTGGCGGTAGACGGGGCAGGCGTTGAGGCAGGCCCCGCAGCGGAGGCAGCGGAGCACCTCCCAGGCCTCGAGGTCGTGGAGGAGGGCGGTGCGGCCATGGTCCACCAGGACCACGTGCACCTCCTCCGGGCCCTCCTCCCCCTCCTTGGCCGGGCCCTGGATGAGGGAGACGAAGGTGGAAAGGCGCTGTCCCGTGGCCGCCCGGGCGGTGAGGGGGAGGAAGAGGGCGAGGTCAGCAAAGCGGGGAAGGAGCTTCTCTATCCCCACGAAGGCCACGTGCACCCGGGGGAGGGAGGTGGAAAGCCTTATGTTCCCCTCGTTCTCCATGAGGCCAGGGTGCCGGTCTCGGCCACCAGGAAGTTGGCCCCGCTGATGCCGAGCCCGGCCGAGAGGAAGGCCTCCCGGAGCACCTTCCGGGCCACCTGGGCCAGGGCCTCGGGGGGAGCGTCCAAAGGGGTGCCGAGGCGCTCGTGGAAGAGCCTTTGGATCTCCTCCAGGGAGAGGTGGATGGCCGGCCCCACGATGTGGCTTGGGGGCTCGCCCAAAAGCTGGATCAGGTACTCCCCGAGGTCGGTCTCGTAGACCTCCACCCCCAAGGACTCCAGGAGGGGGTTCACGGCGAGCTCCTCGGTGAGCATGCTCTTGGCCTTCACCGCCCGCCTCACCCCGTGCCTTTGGACGATCTCCCTGAGGACCCGGTGGGCGTCCTCGGGGGTTTCCGCCCAGTGCACCCGGACCCCGTTTTCCAGAAGGCGCTTTTCCGCGAGTTCCAGGTAGCGGTCCAGGTGGCTTAGGACGTGGTCCTTCACCGCCTTGGCCCTCTCCCGCCACTCCTCTATGGGGACCTCGGCGTAGGCCCGGAGGCGGTTCCTTTCAAAGTGGAGGGTGGCCCCGGTGACCGCCTCCCGCACCCCGGGCTTTTCCCTTAAAAGCCTTGCCGCCTCCTTGGGGTAGAGCTTCGCCTTAGCCGCATAGGCCTCCCAGAGCAGGGTGGCCAAGGGGGCCACCCGGAGGGGTTTGCCCTTCTTGCCCAGGCGCCCCGAGAGGTGGAGGAGGCAGCCCGCGTCCGTGGAGGTGAGGACCTCGGCTTCGGTAGGGTGGAAAGCTTCCGGTCCGCCATGGCCAAGGAGACCTCGGGGAGCTTCACCGCGAAGAGCCCCCCGAAGCCGCAGCACTCCTCCGAAGCCTCCCAGGGGGAGAGCTCCGCCCCGGCGTTTTGGAGGAGGAGGAGAGGTTCTTCCCTCACCCCAAGCTCCCTCAGGGCGTGGCAGCCGTGGTGGTAGGCCACCTTCTTCCCCTTGAGGCCCTCCCCCAGCTTCTCCACCCCCAGGACCCGCACCAGAAACTGGGAGAGCTCGTAGGTTTTTCCCGCCATCTCCAGGGCCTCCTTGTTCCCGGGAAGGAGCTCTGGGTAGTGGTTCTTGACCATGCTGGCGCAGCTTCCCGAGGGCAGGACCACGTACTCCGCCTCCTCAAAGACCCTCAGGGTCCTCTTGGCCAGGAAGCGGGCCTCGTCCCAGTGGCCGGCGTTAAAGGCGGGCTGGCCGCAGCAGGTCTGGCCCTCCGGGAAGTCCACCTCCACGCCCAGGGCCCTTAGGAGCCTCACCGCCGCCACGCCGGCCTCGGCGTAGAACTGGTCCGCCAGGCAG
This sequence comes from Thermus kawarayensis JCM 12314, assembly GCA_001311545.1. Next base: position 5,101 of record BBBL01000132.1, read on the forward strand.
GTGATGAAGAGGGCCACGCGCATTTGGCCCTAGCATACCCGAGGCCGGGGGAGCGCCTACTCCTCCTCCAGGAGGGGGAGCCGCACCCGGAAGACCGTGCGCCCGGGGCGGCTTTCCACGGAGATCCCCCCCCGTGGGCCTG
>BBBL01000133.1 GCA_001311545.1 Thermus kawarayensis JCM 12314
CAGGGCCACGCCCCCCATGCCCAGGCTTCGCACCCCCTGGGCCAGCCCCAGGCCGGAAAGCCCGAGCAGGATTAAAAGAACCCTCCTCTTCATAGGGCCTTCAGCTTAAAGACCTGAGGGCCGGGCGTCAAGGGTTCCTGGGCCCCTTGGTGTTTGGCCCCTTTGACAGGTGGGCCCGGGCGGCGTAAACTTTGACTCAGTATAAGGAGGTGGCCATGATCAAGAAGGTAGGCGTGGTGGGCGCGGGAACCATGGGAAGCGGGATCGCCGCCCTGGTGGCCAGCGCCGGGATCCCCGTGGTCCTCCTGGACATCCCCGGCAAGGAGGACCGGAACGAGTACGCCAAAAGGGGCTTGGAGCGTGCCTCAAGGCCAAGCCCGCAGCTTCATGGACCCGGAGCTTGCCCGCCACATAGAGATCGGCAACACCGAGGACCATCTGGAGAAGCTCAGGGACTGCGACTGGGTGGTGGAGGCCATTGTTGAGAAGCCCGAGCCCAAGCAGGCCCTCTACGCCCGCCTGGAAAGCCTTTTGAAACCCACCGCCATCGTCAGCTCCAACACGAGCGGCATCCCCATGAGGGTCCTCCTGGAGGGGCGCTCCCAGGGCTTCCGCCGGCGCTTCCTCGGCACCCACTTCTTCAACCCCCCCGCTACCTCCACCTCCTGGAGCTCATCCCCACCCCCGAGACCGACCCCAAGGTTCTGGAGGAGATCCGCCGCTTCGGGGAAAGGATCCTCGGCAAGGGCACCGTTCTCGCCAAGGACTCCCCGGCTTCATCGCCAACCGGCTGGGGGTCTACGGGATGGTCCAGGCGGTGCGCCTCATGGAGAGGCACGGCCTCACCATTGACGAGGTGGACGCCCTCACCGGGCCCCTCCTCGGCCGGCCCAACTCCGCCACCTTCCGCACCGCCGACCTCACGGGGCTGGACGTGCTGAAGCTGGTGACCGAGGAGCTCGCCCAGGCCACGGGGGAGGACTTCGCCTTGCCCGAATGGGTCCTCCGGCTGGTGGAGGAGGGCCGCCTGGGGGAGAAGACGGGGGCCGGGTTCTACAAGCGGGTGAACGGGGAGATCCACACCCTGGACTACCGGACCCTGGAGTATGTCCCCAGGGCCAAGCTGGACCTGCCGGAGCTCCGCGCCCTCCGGGACCTTCCCCTAAGGGAGCGCCTCGCCAAGGTTTTGGACCTCCCTGGCAAGTACGGGGCCTTCCTCCGGGAGCTTTTCGCCAAGACCGCCCACTACACCCTGGAGAAGGCCCCCGGGATCGCCTACGACCTGGTTTCCGTGGACCAGGCCCTGGAGTGGGGCTTCGGCTGGGAGGAGGGGCCCTTTAAGAACATGGACGCCGTGGGGCTTTCCCGGGTGGAGGCCCTTTTTGCCGAGCACGGCCTAAAGGCTCCTGACCTCCTTAAGAAGGCCCAGGGTGCCTTCTACCAGGACGGCGCCTATCTGGCTTTGACGGGGCCTACCACCCCCTGCCCAGGCGGGAGGGGGTCATCTCCCTGAAGGCCCTCAAGTCCGAGGGGAAGACCCTTTTGGAGAGCCAGGAGGCGGCCCTTCTGGACCTGGGGGACGGGGTGGCCCTCCTGGAGTTCCGCACCAAGATGAACGCCATCGGGGAGGGGGTCATCCGCATGCTCCAGAAGAGCCTGGAGTACGTGGAGGAGAAGGGCTACCTGGGTCTCGTCCTCGGCAACGAGGACCCCAGGGCCTTCTCCGCCGGGGCCAACCTGGCCCTTATCCTCTCCCTGGCCCAGGAGGGGGACTGGGACGAGCTCGCCCTGGCGGTGCGCCAGTTCCAGAAGGCTCCATGTCCCTCCGCTACAGCCCCTTCCCCGTGGTGGTGGCCCCCTTCGGCCTGACCCTGGGGGGCGGGGCGGAGTTCACCCTGCACGCCGACGCCGTCCAGGCCCACGCCGAGCTCTACATGGGCCTGGTGGAGGCCGGGGTGGGGCTTCTCCCCGCTGGGGGCGGCACCAAGGAGATGCTCCTCCGCTTCACCCAGGAGCTCCTTCCCTACGAGGAGGCCGACCCCTTTGAGGGGGTGAAGCGGGCCTTCGGGCTCATCGCCATGGCCAAGACCTCCACCAGCGCCCTCGAGGCCCGCAAGATGGGCTTCCTGCGGGATAGGGACCGGATCAGCATGAACCGGGACTTCCTCATTGCCGACGCCAAGAGGCGGGTTTTGGAGCTCGCCCCCGACTACCGCCCGCCCCTTCCCCCTAAGGTCCCCGTCCTGGGAAGCGAGGCCCTGGGCAACCTCCGTTACGCCGTATGGTCCTTCCGGGAGGCGGGGGAGATCACGGACCACGACATGAGGATCGGCCTGGAGATCGCCTACGTCCTCTCCGGCGGGGAAGGCCCGGCGCGGGAGGTTTCCGAGTGGGACCTTCTGGACCTGGAGAGGGAGGCCTTCTTGAAGCTCCTCGGGACCCGCAAGACCCAGGAGCGCATCGCCTACACCCTGAAGACGGGGAAGCCTCTCAGGAACTAAAAGGGGGAAAAGATGCGGGAAGCGGTCATCGTGAGCGCAGTGCGGAGCCCCGTGGCCCGGGGCAAGAAGGATGGGGCCTTGGCCACCCTCCACCCCGTGGACCTCTCGGCCCAGGTGATGCGGGCGGCGGTGGAGCGGGTGGGCCTGGACCCCAAGGAGCTCGAGGACGTCCTCTGGGGGTGCGCCATGCCCGAGGCCGCCCAGGGGCTGAACATCGCCAGGCTCGCCCTCCTCCGGGCGGGGTTCCCCGTGGAGGTGGCGGGGGCCACCATCAACCGCTTCTGCTCCAGTGGCCTCCAGACCATCGCCATGGCCGCCCAGGCGGTGATGACGGGGATGGCCGAGGCCGTCTTGGCGGGCGGGGTGGAGATGATGAGCCAGGTGCCATGTCGGGCTTCCACACCAGGCTCCACCCCGACCTCACCCCCACGGAGTGGAGCCCGGAGACCTATTCCACCTACATCGGCATGGGCTTCACCGCCGAAAGGGTGGCGGAGCGCTTCGGCATCGGCCGCGAGGACCAGGACCGGTGGGCCCTAAGGAGCCACCAGAAGGCCGCCCAGGCCTGGGCCGAGGGGCGCTTTAGCGAGGTGGTGCCCATCCGGGTGCCCCGGGTGACCTACCAGGGGACCAAGAAGCGGGTGGAGGAGATCCTCTTTGAAAGGGACGAGACGGTGCGGCCCGACACCAGCCTCGAGGCCCTGGCCAAGCTCCGCCCCGCCTTCAAGAAGGGGGGCACCGTGACCGCCGGCAACGCCAGCCCCTACTCCGACGGGGCGGCGGCGGTGGTGGTCATGAGCCGGGAGAAGGCCGAGGCCCTGGGCCTAAAGCCTTGGCCCGCTTCGTTAGCTTCGCCGTGGCCGGGGTGGAGCCCGACATCATGGGCATCGGGCCGGTGAAGGCGGTGCCCAAGGCCCTAAAGCGGGCGGGGCTTACCCTGGACCAGATCGCCCTCATCGAGTTCAACGAGGCCTTCGCCGCCCAGGTCCTGGCGGTGATGCGGGCCTTGGAGATGCCCGAGGAGAGGACCAACGTCAACGGCGGGGCCATCGCCCTAGGCCACCCCCTGGGGGCCACGGGGGCCAAGCTCACCGCCCAGCTCCTGAGCGAGCTTTCCCGGAGGGGCGGGGGGTACGGCCTCGTCACCATGTGCATCGGCGGCGGCATGGGGGCCGCGGGCGTCTTTGAGGTGTACCCGGCCTGAGGAGGGATACCATGACCGAGGAGAAGAAGCTCTGGCAGAAAGGCGGCGGCTGGCTTTTGGAAACCCCGGAACGGGTCTACACCCCGGAGGACTTTGACGAGAGCGTGAAGGAGATCGCCCGCACCACCCGCGCCTTCGTGGAGCGGGAGGTGCTTCCCCTCCTGGAGCGCATGGAACACGGGGAGCTCGAGCTCAACGTGCCCCTCATGCGCAAGGCGGGGGAGCTTGGGCTTTTGGCCATTGACGTTCCCGAGGAGTACGGTGGCCTGGACCTGCCCAAGGTGATCTCCACCGTGGTGGCCGAGGAGCTTTCCGGCAGCGGGGGCTTCTCCGTCACCTACGGGGCCCACACCTCCATCGGCACCCTGCCCCTGGTCTACTTCGGCACCGAGGAGCAGAAGCGGAAGTACCTGCCGAGGCTCGCCAGCGGGGAGTGGATCGCCGCCTACTGCCTCACGGAGCCGGGCTCGGGCTCGGACGCCCTCGCCGCCAAGACCCGGGCCACCCTCTCCGAAGACGGAAAGCACTACATCCTGAACGGGGTCAAGCAGTGGATCTCCAACGCTGGCTTCGCCCACCTCTTCACCGTCTTCGCCAAGGTGGACGGGGAGCACTTCACCGCCTTCCTGGTGGAGCGGGACACCCCGGGGCTTTCCTTCGGCCCCGAGGAGAAGAAGATGGGCATCAAGGCCTCCAGCACCCGCCAGGTGATCCTGGAGGACGTCAGGTCCCCGTGGAGAACGTCCTGGGGGAGGTGGGCAAGGGGCACAAGATCGCCTTCAACGTCCTCAACGTGGGCCGCTACAAGCTGGGGGCGGGGGCCGTGGCGGGGCCAAGCGGGCCTTGGAGCTCTCCGCCCAGTACGCCAACCAGCGGGTGCAGTTTGGCCGCCCCATCGGCCGCTTCGGCCTCATCCAGCAGAAGCTTGGGGAGATGGCGAGCCGCATCTACGCCGCGGAGAGCGCCGTCTACCGCACCGTGGGCCTTATTGACGAGGCCCTTTCCGGCAAGAAGGGCCCCGAGGCGGTGATGGCGGGGATTGAGGAGTACGCCGTGGAGGCCAGCATCATCAAGGTCCTGGGCTCCGAGGTCCTGGACTACGTGGTGGACGAGGGGGTGCAGATCCACGGGGCTACGGCTACTCCCAGGAGTACCCCATTGAGAGGGCCTACCGCGACGCCCGCATCAACCGCATCTTTGAGGGGACCAACGAGATCAACCGCCTCCTCATCCCCGGCATGCTCCTCCGCCGGGCCTTAAAGGGGCAGCTCCCCCTCTTCCAGGCGGCCATGAGGCTCCAGAAGGAGCTCCTGGAACCTGTCTTTGAGGAGCCCGAGGACCTCGAGCTCCACCAGGTGCAAAACCTCAAGAAGCTGGCCCTCATGGTGGCGGGCCTGGCCGCCCAGAAGTACGGGCAAAAGGTGGAAGAGGAACAGGAGGTCCTGGCCGCCGCCGCCGACATCCTCATTGACGCCTACGCCGCGGAAAGCGCCCTCCTCCGGGCCAGGCGGCCTTGGGGGGCTGGCCCAGG
>BBBL01000134.1 GCA_001311545.1 Thermus kawarayensis JCM 12314
CCCGAGGCCCCCCCGCCCCACCTGGCCCATCCTGGTCCTGGCCGACCAGAGGCTGCCCAATGAGCACATGCACCGGGTGGCGGACCCCAAGCGCTCCCCCACCTGGGTGGCGTGGCGGAAGGAGGCCTGGCGGCCCACCTACGTCCTGCGCAAGGACCGGCGGGGAAAGCTCACCTGGTTCCTGGAGGAGAGCTTCTACCAGGAGCTCCTGGAGGAGGCCCTGCACTACACCACCACCGGGAACTGGCCCAAGCTGGTGGGCCACATGAAGACCCTGGGGAACCTCCCCATGTTCAGCGGCGCGTGGGGCCAGCTCCAGGAGATCCGCGCCCGGGTGCAGGCACTTTGGGGGGACCGGCACCTCAGGGATCCCGGGGGGCAGTGGAAAACCCCACCCTGGAGGAAGGCCGTGGAGGGGTGGCCCCGCACGCCCCTCTCCCCCATCGGGATGCGCCTCTACCCCGAGGAGCCCCCCAGGACCCTGGGGGAGTGGTGGGAGCTGTACAAGGGAGGGAAGGGATGACCTGGCTGGACCTGGTGGCCCGCCTCGCGGCCGTAGGCGCGAGAACGGCCGAAGGGCGGGAACTCCTCGCCCAGGCGGCCGAGGAACAGTTCCCCCTTCTCCCCCTCACCCCGGACGAGCCCGGGTGGTCCACCGACTGGGCCACGGATCCCGCCGAGTGGCGGCGGCGGATCACCACGGCCATCGCCTCGGCCATCGCCGAGGGGTGGGACCGGTACGGGGCCCCCTCGGCCGCCCGGGACCCGGAGGGGGAGGGCTACATCGCCAGCTTCGAGGGGCCGGGGGAGCCCTTCACCGTGCAGGCGGGGACGAAGCGGACCTCCCTCCGGGAGGCCCGGAGGGAGTGGGTGAGGCGGCTTCTCGGGTAGGCTGGGCCTGTGCCCTGGGAGTACTACCTCCTGCCCCTCTTGGACTACCGGATCCGCGTGGAGTGGAACGTGGAGCGGGGAAGGCTGCTTTCCTGGGCGGTACAGCTGGAATGGCTGGACCCCGAGGAAGGGCGCTTCGTCTGGGTGGCCCGGTACGACACCGCGGGAGGCCTCCCACACCGGGACCGGAACCGCATCGCCCGTCATGAGCCCATGCCCCACCTTTCCCCCACCTCCGGGGGAGACCTCAACCGTGCCCGGGACGACCTCCTTGCCCGGGCCTGGGAGTACATTGAGGCCTACAAGGCCGCGAAGGCCGAGGGGAGGGAGGCATGGTGAGGAACCCCATGGAGCTGAGGATCGGCCGTCTGCACGGCCTCTTCGTGGAGCACCTCCTGCGGGATCCCGGGTTGCGGGAGGCCCTTCCCCACCCCTTTGTCCTGGTGGCCCTGGACCCCTCGGACCCAGAGCTGATGGCCTACGCCCTGGAGGCGGCCAGGCGGAGCGCGGGGGAAGGCCCCATGGTCTACGCCCTTTTCCAGGGGGAGGAGCTTCGGTTGGTCATCGCCCCGGAGGGGCCCATCCTCCCCGCCCGGGCGGCCTAGGCCCCCGCCTTCTCCCAGACGGGAAGGGCCTCCAGCAGGAGGCGAGAGAGGGACTTCGGATCGGAGAGGCGGTGGCTGGCGTCCAGGATCTCAATCCCCAAGAGCCTTCCCTCCCTGGCCCAGTCCAGGCCACCCCGGGGGCCACCTCCTCCACGGTGGCGGGGCCCTCCCCGAAGGCGATGCGCTCCCCCACGAAAGGGAACTCCAGGGTGGCGCTCCACCTTCCCTCCAGGGCCGGCACCCAAGGGGCTTCCCGGATGGCCCGCTCCACCTCTTCCTGGGTAGCCCCTCGGGCTAGGCGCATGCGGGCATGGGCGGTGAACCGGATGGGCTTCTCCTGCACGCCTCCGAGCTTGCCCAAGCCTCGCTCTGTCTGAGCTTTGGCGTCACACTCATGCACTTGCGTGGCTGAGCGCATGCGCGCATGTAGCATCTGAGCGCCGCTTGAGGCGAGCGGCTGGCGCGCGAGCTCACTAGCGCTAGACTGGTAGGGGGTCCTCATGAGGGTCTTCAGCACGGAGGAGGTGGCCCAGGCCTTGGGGGTCAGCCCCGCCAGCGCCCGCAGGGTGCTTTCGGTCTACGAGCGGGTGAGCGGGGCGCCCCTCCCCCGGGACAAGCGGGGGGAGTGGGCGGTGCCGGAGGGGGCCATGGCCCACCTCGAGGCGGCCCGCGCCCTGGTACGGGAAAGGCGCCTCTCCTGGGAGTTGGCCCTGGGGGCGGTCTTGGGGAAGGAAGCCTCCCCGCCCCTTCCTGCCCGGAGGGAGGAGCTTGCGGAGGTCCTCGCCCGCCTCGAGGCCCTGGAGGAGGAGAACCGGGCCTTGAGGGCGGCCCTGGAGGAGCAGACGGCTCTCCTCAAGCGCCTAGCCCAGGCCCTGGAGAGGCCGGGCGCCCCTGGTGGCGGTTCTGGGGGCGGTGAGGCCGGAACAAAGGCTCCACCGCCTGGGCTTGCCCCCTAGAATGGGGGGCATAAAAGGCAAACCCGGCCGGTTAGGAACCCGACCGAGGCCTTCCTCACCAGTAGGCTCCATCCTAACCCGGCGTGGGAAGGAGGCAAGCGTGGCGATCCCAAACCGGCCGGAACCCTCTTCGGAAGGCAATCTTCTAGAGCCCCTTTCCAAGGTCAGGGAGCTATTCCAGAAAGACCCCCTCCTGGGGGAGCGGGCCCTTGGCCTCTTCGCGGCCATGCAGGGCCTGGACCCCGAGGCCCTGCGCCCCCTTCTCACCTCCCGGCGGGAGCGGGCCCGGGAGGCCTTCCAGGCCCCTACCTGCGCCACTTCGCGGAGAACCTGCCCCGCTACCCCTACGCCACGGACGACCCGACCCAGGGGGTCAGGATCCTGAGGCGCGAGAACGCCTGAAGCGGGTGCACGTCCAGGTGGGGCACTACCCCCACGCCGTCTTGCGGCTGGTGGTGGACGTGGACCTTCCCTGGCCCCAGGTGGAGGAGCGGATCCACGCCCTGCCCCCCTCCCTGGTCCTGGTCAACCCGCGGTCGGGGCACTTCCACGCCTGGTACGAGGTGGACCCCCTTCCCCTCGCCCCCCCTCCTGGGCGGGAGGAGAGCCTGAAGAGGGCCCTGGCCCTCCTGGCGGAGGTGGAGGCCCTGCTGGAGGCCTACTACGGGGCGGACCCGGGCTATAACGGCCTCCTCTCGCGGAACCCCCTCCTGCACCCCCGGGAGTGGACCTGGGGGGGTGGGAGGCGGTGGAGCCTGCGGGACCTGCACCGGGAGCTTCGGGAGCTCCTTTCTCCCGGGACCCGAAGGCGACTGGACCGGGCCTGGCCTCCTACGGGCGGAACAACGCCCTGTTTGACCGCCTCCGGGCGGAGGCCTACGCCAACGTGGCCCTCTTCCGGGGGGTCCCCGGGGGCCGGGAGGCCTTCCGGGCCTGGGTGGAGGGGAGGGCCCACGCCCTGAACCAGACCCTCTTCCGGGACCACCCCAAGGGGCCTTTGGACCCGAGGGAGGTGCACCACACGGCCAAGAGCGTGGCCAGGTGGACCTACGACCGCTACCAGGGGGCGCGGGTCTTCCCGGTGTCCTCCACGGGGAGGCCGGACCGGAGCCGCCTCTCTCCCCAGGCCCGGGCCTCATCCCGCCCCTCCAGGGTCAGGAGCTCCAGGTGGCGGTGCGGACCGGGGGCAAGGAGCGTGGATCCCGGCGCAGGCAGGAGGCGGAGGAGAAGCTGGTGGAGGCTCTGAAGCGCCTTCAGGCCAGGGGGAGAAGATCACCGCCCGGGCCCTGGCCCGGGAGGCGGGGGTGAGCCCCACCGCGGCCTCTAACTGGCTCAAGCGGATGCGGGGGCAGGGTTGAGCGTGGATGACTCAAGGGCCCCCCCCAAAAAATCGGGCTTTCGCCGTCCAGGAGCTGGCGGAGTGGTGTCCACAAGCTGGTGGCTATCAGAGTATACAGGCGGGGGTGCGGGGGGTGCACCCCGCCAGGCCCGAAGGGCCTGAAAAAAAAAGCCTTTAGAGTCCCCATAGCGTTGCTAACGGCAGAAGTCCCCCCTCGAAAATCCCCTTTCCGGAAAAACTTTCTTTTTCCTTGGGGTAGCTAGCTTCGTGGTGGTGGAAAAGTGAGATACCTCACATACTTACCCGCGCCGCGCGCGATTTTCCTCGTCCGGGACGGCAAAAACCCCACTTTCCCCCTCCAGGACCGCCCCTAAAACGGCTTTTAAGGCGGGGGGTGGGTGGGGGGCACCCTTCCTACCCCTCCCCCCGGACCCCGGCCTTCTAGACCCCCTAGGGCGGGCTAGAGGGGCCTTCCCGGGGGAGGGTGGGACCCGGGCAGGCCCCTGGAGGGCCTTAGGCTGTGGCTCCGGTTCTCGGACGGGAAGGAGGGGGTGGTGGACCTCTCGGCTGGAGCTTCCCGTCCGGGCTGGACGGGGCTCCCCCTACGGGCGGAGGCCCGGGAGGCCGGGGGTTTCCTCTGGCCCTGGCACCGGGGGGCGTTTAAGATTTTTGTAAGGTCTCCTGAGTGAGGATGGGAAAGGGAACTTCAGGGTTCCCGGAAGGAAGGGGACTACTACGATTTGTCCAACGGGGTTTGGCGCATAAGCGTTAGGAGGTGAGGCATGCGCAGGTGGATTGGCCTTGGTCTACTGGCGATGCTGGGGGTGGTCCTGACGGCTTGTCCATCCCCAGCCCCCGCTCACGTCCTCCTTCTGTACTACCCGCAAAGCCCCAGCCTTTGCCCTGGGGGCGTGAAGATGGTCAACACCGACGAATACTACCCTCCCATCACCCTCCAACCCACCACCAGCCCTCCCACGCCCCCGGCACCTGGAGAGGTTCTACCTAGAGGTGTGGTAGTCGAACCCGCCCAGTGGAGTTTTCCCGTTCCGCTTGCAGCCACAGAGCGGTACGGCTCCGCATTCTTTTGTGAAACCGGAAATGGGCGGTTGACTACCCCGGGCCCGCGCTTGATGCCCAGGGACATGTATGAAGGCAAGGGATTGAAGGTGCTGGTCATCGTGGAAGACCCCAACGAGGCGGGCTATCTGAAGTGGTACTGGAGCTTCCTCCCGTGAACCCAAGCGATCAGGCGCACCGAGCGCCCTTTAGGTCCTAAGGCCCTGCCCTGGCGGGGCTACTCCCTTTCGCTCCGGCCCCAGGGACCTTAGGGCGGGCCAGGGGCCCCTTCCCTTGGGCGGGCCGGACCCCGGCCGACGGCGTGCCCGGC
>BBBL01000135.1 GCA_001311545.1 Thermus kawarayensis JCM 12314
CCGGGCCACCTCCACCGCCAGGCGGGTCTTTCGGATGTTCTCCTCCAGGGGCAGGTGGCTTCCGTCCAGCATCACGCTGGTGAAGCCCAGCCGCAAGGCCTCGGCCACCTGGGAAAGGCTCTCCCCGTGATCCAGGTGCAGGGCCACGGGCACCCGGGCATTTTCCGCCAGGAACCTAAGGCCCGGGGCAAGGGCAGGCAGGGGAGGCCCTCCCAGGTGGGGGGCCACGCTGAGGACCACGGGGAGGCCCAGGGTCTCGGCCCCCTCCAAGACAGCCTCGGCCCACTCCAGACCCACCACGTCAAAGGCCCCCACGGCCCGGCCCTTTTCCGGAAGCACCTCCCGCAAGGTGGCCAGCATGGCTAAAGCAGGGAAAGGAGGGCCTCCGCCACCCGCTCCGGGGTGAAGCCGAGCTTCTCGTAGACCTCGGGGTAGGGGGCGCTGGCCCCGAAGCGGTCCAGGCCCACCACCTTGTGGGCGTACCGTTCCCAGCCCAAACTGGCCCCCGCCTCCACCGCCACCACGGGAAGCCCAGGGGGCAGGACCTCTTGGCGGTAGGCCTCGGGCTGGGCGGCGAAGAGCTCAAAGGAGGGCAGGCTCACCACCCGCACCCCCACCCCCTTCTCCTGGAGGAGGCCCTGGCCTTCAGGGCGAGATGCACCTCGCTCCCCGTGGCTACCAGAACCCCTTGGGGCTTTTCGGCGTCCTCCAGAACGTAGCTCCCCGCAAAAGCCCCTTGGCCTTCTCCGGGGAGAGGAGGGGCACCGCCTGGCGGGTGAGGACGAGGGCGGTGGGGCCTTCCTTGCGCCTTAAGGCCACCTGCCAGGCGTAGAAGGTCTCGTAGGCGTCGGCGGGCCGGATCACCCAGAGGTTGGGCATGGCCCGAAGGCTCATGAGGTGCTCCACGGGCTGGTGGGTGGGGCCGTCCTCCCCTAAGGCGATGGAGTCGTGGGTGAAGACGAAGACCGTGGGGGTTCCCATGAGAGCGGCGAGGCGGATGGCGGGGCGCATGTAGTCGGAGAAGACCAGGAAGGTCCCCCCGTAGGCCCTATACCCCCCGTGGAGGTTCAGGCCGTTCAGGATGGCCCCCATGGCGTGCTCCCGCACCCCGAAGTGGAGGTAGCGGCCCAAGGGGTTTTCCCGGGAGAAGTCGGCCATCCCCTGGGCCTGGGTGTTGTTGGAGGGGGTGAGGTCGGCGCTTCCCCCCAAGAGCTCGGGCATGCGGGAGGCCAGGAGGTCCAGGGCCTTGCCGCTGGCCGCCCGGGTGGCCAGGGGCTTCTCAAAGGCCGGAGGCTCCTCGGGTAGGGCAGGAAGCCCGCCTTGGAGGCGGCGGGAAAGCTCTTGGTAAAGCTCGGGGTACTCCCGGGCGTAGGCTTCCAAGACCCTTTCCCAGGCCTCCTGCAGGGCCTTTCCCCGCTCCCTCTGGTCCATGTGGCGGTAGACCTCCTCCGGCACCACGAAGGGGGGGTAGGGCCAGCCCAGGTTCTTGCGGGTGGCCTCCACCGCCTCCCCTCCCAGGGGCTCCCCGTGGGCCTTGTGGGAGTCCTGCTTGGGGGAGCCGAAGCCGATGTGGCTCCTGACGGCGATGAGGGTGGGGCGCTCGTCCAGTTTGGCGAGCTTTATGGCGTGGCGGAGGGCGTCCAGGTCGTTGGCATCCTCCACCCTAAGGGTCTGCCAGCCGTAAGCCCGGTAGCGCCCGAGGACATCCTCGGTGAAGGCCAGGCCGGTGGGGCCGTCAATGGAGATGCGGTTGTCGTCCCAAAAGACGATAAGCTTGGAAAGCCCCCAAAGGCCGGCCAGGGAGCTGGCCTCCCCCGAAACCCCTTCCATCAGGTCCCCGTCCGAGGCCAGGACGTAGGTGTAATGGTCCACCACGGTGTGCCCGGGGCGGTTGAACTCGGCGGCGAGCTTCCTCTCCGCCAAGGCGAGGCCCACGGCGGTGGAGATGCCCTGGCCCAAGGGCCCCGTGGTCACCTCCACCCCGGGGGTGTGGCCGCGCTCGGGATGGCCCGGGGTCTTGGAGCCCCACTGGCGGAAGCCTTTAAGCTCCTCCAGGGGAAGGTGGTAGCCCGTGAGGTGGAGGACGGCGTAGAGGAGCATGGAGCCGTGCCCGGCGGAAAGGATAAAGCGGTCCCGGTTCGGCCAGGTGGGGTCTAAGGGGTTGTGGCGCAGGACCTCCCGGAAGAGGAGGTAGGCCAGGGGGGCCATGGCCATGGGCATGCCGGGGTGGCCGCTTTTGGCCTTCTCCACAGCGTCTATGGCCAGAAAGCGGATGGCGTTCACCGAAAGGGCGGTGAGGTCCTTGGTCTCGGTCATGGTTCCCTCCAGGGTACGCTCCCGTGAAGCCGGGCACAAGGTAGCCTCGAGGCCCCACAGGATAAAGGGGCGCTTATGGAAAGCCCCTCTTCCCCCGGGGAAGACTATACCCGGGAAGCGGGTGTTGCCTTGGGCCTGGGGGAGTGCTAGAATCCCTTAGGCGTGGGCGCCCGTAGCTCAGCAGGATAGAGCGGGGGCTTCCTAAGCCCTAGGCCGGGGGTTCGAATCCCTCCGGGCGCACCAAGACCCCAGGCCCCGCCTTCGGGAGGCGGGGCCTTTCATCGCACCCCACGCTGGCTTACGCAGCATGGGGGCCCCGGCAAAAGGTTCCTAGGCGGGCTTCCTGGAGCCGGTAGGGCGAGGGTGTCAATGCCGGCATGGGGGCCGGCCATCACGCCCTGGCGGTGCGCCTCGAGCGGGAAGGGGTCTCCAAGAGGCCCTCCACCCTCCTGGCGGGCTCCAGCCGGAGGCCGGCCACCTCCGGCCGGGCCTCGGGGCGGAGGTCCACATAGAAGCCCCCTTCGGCCTCGGCCACCTTGCCCACCTCGAGGCCCTGCTCCTTCAGAAGGGCCACCAGCCGGGGCAGGGAAAGCCTTGGCCCCGTGGCCCTGTAGGTGCGCCAGCCCTCCTCCCCGGTGAGGAGGCTCTTCTCCTTGGGCGCCCCGCCCAGGAGGAGGGCCATGAGGGCCGCCACCACCTCCACCCGGCCCTCGGCGAAGAGGCGGCCCGCGAAGTCCTGGTAGAGCCGGTAGTCCTTCTCCGGCACCCGGGCGAGCCGGGCCAAAAGGTGGTGCCACTTGGCCTCGAGGACCTCCTCCGGGGTGGGCGGGTTCACCCGCTTAAGGGTGCGGCCCACGGCCTTTTCCAGCTCGGCGAGCTCCCGCCGCTCCCTGGGCCCGTAAAGGAGGACCACCTCTCCCCCTCGGCCTGCGCGGCCCGTGCGCCCGGAGCGGTGCTGGTAGGTCTCGGGCTTGTCGGGAAAGCGGTAGTGCACCACCAGGTCCACCTCGGGGATGTCCAGCCCCCGGGCGGCCACGTCCGTGGCCACCAAGACCCGCACCTCCCCCTCGCGGAAGGCCCGCATGACCTTTTCCCGGTCGCTCTGGGACAGGTCCCCGTGGATGGCCCGGGCGGCGTGCCCAGGCGGAAAAGCCCTGTGGCCACCTCCTCGGTCTCGGCCTTGGTCCGGGTGAAGACGATGGCCCGCTTGGGGGCCTTGACGTAGAGGAGGTCGGAAAGAAGGCCCAGGCGGTCGGAAGGGGCCAGGATGGCCTCCTCCTGGTAGGTCACCCCCTCCTCCCGCACCACGTTGATGACCACCGGGCTTCGCATGTAGCGCTCGGCGAGCCTCTTGGCCCAGGAAGGCAGGGTGGCGGAGAAGAGGAGGGTCTGCCGGGAAGGGGGGGTGGCGGAGAGGAGGGCCTCCACCTCCTCCTCAAACCCCATGGAGAGCATCTCGTCCGCCTCGTCCAAAACGGCGACCTCCACCTGGGAAAGGTCCAGAACCCCCTGCTTCAGGTAGTCCAGGGCCCGACCCGGGGTGGCCACCACCACGTCCGCCCCCCGGGCGAGCTCCTCCTTTTGCTTGGTGTAGCCCGTGCCCCCGTAGACGGCCAGCACCCGCAGGTGGGGGGCCACGGCGGAAAGCTCCGAGGCCACCTGGAGGGCGAGCTCCCGCGTGGGGGTGAGGACCAGGGCCCTGGCTTCCTGCCCCTCTCCCGGCTTGGGGCGAGCCTCTCGGCGATGGGCAGGGCGAAGGCCAGGGTCTTGCCCGTGCCGGTGCGGGCCTGGCCGATGAGGTCCTTGCCCTCCAGGGCCAAGGGCAGGGCCGCCGCCTGGATGGGGGTGGGGGTGGCGATGCCGCGCCTCAAAAGGGCTTCCTTGATCTCTTCCTTCAGGGGAAAGTCTTTGAACTCCATGCTCTGCCTTTCCGGGCCCACCTGCGCCCGAAAAGGGAGGTAGCGCCCGTAAACCTTACCAGCCTAGTGAACTAGGGCACGAAAGTCAAGGGGATGGCCTCCACCTCCTCCCCCTCCCGAACGTCCCGGTCCGGGGGGAGGACCACCAGGGCGTTGCCGAAGGCCATGGAGCGGAGCACCCCGCTGCTCTGGTTGCCCGTGGTGCGCACCACGGGCTCCCCTTCCCAGGAGAGCACCCCCCGGCGGAAGACCTTCTTCCCCTTGGCCCCTTGAAGGGGGTGAGGCCCGGGCCTCGAGGCGGCCGTAGGGGGGTTCGGTGCGCTTGAGGAGCTTGTAGAGGAAGGGCCTGCCGTAGAGGAAGAAGGTCACCATGCTGGAGACCGGGTTTCCGGGAAGGCCGAGGACGGGAAGCCCCCCAAGGCGGGCGAGAAGCAAAGGCCCCCGCTGTTGCTTCACCTTCCAGAAGACCACATCCCCGTGCCGCTCCAGGACCTTGCGCACCACGTCGTACTCCCCCATGGACACGCCCCCCGAGGTGAGGAGGAGGTCCAGGGTCCTGCGCCCTCAAGCCTTTCCAGCACCGCCTCCGGGTCGTCCGGCACCTTGCCCAGGAGGACGGGTTCCCCGCCCGCCTCGAGGACCAGGCCGAGAAGGCTATAGGCGTTGGAGTTGTACACCCCCCCATAGGAGGGGCTCTCTCGGCTCCACCACCTCGTCCCCGGTGGAGAGGATCCCCACCCGGGGCCTGCGGAAGACCTTGAGGCGGGGGTGGCCCATGGCCGCCGCCAGGCCGAGCCTTCCCGGGGTGAGGAGGTCTCCCCGCCTCAGGTAGACCTCCCCCCGCCTGAGGTCGTCCCCCCGGGGGCGGATGTCCTTGGGGGTGGCGGGGGCGAAGAGGAGCACCTCGTCCCCTTCCCGCCTGGTGTCCTCCACCCGCACCA
>BBBL01000136.1 GCA_001311545.1 Thermus kawarayensis JCM 12314
CCCCCCTGGACCGGGGCACCCTGCGCACCCCGGAGGCCCAGGCCTGGCTCCGGGAACAGCCCCCCCTGCCCGAGGTGAAGGCCCTCCTGCTACGCCCTCCTTCCGGAAAACCCTAAGGAGGCCAAGGGGCTTCTGGAAGGAGCAAACCTCCCCTTCGCCTTGGCCTTAGGGGAAACGGACCTCCCCCAGGCCTACGAGAAAGCCCCCTTTGACGGCCCCATCCGCTCCGCCCTGGGCCTGGGGGAGGACCCTTGGGGCAGGCGGGAGCCGGGGCCCAGCCTGCGCACCCTCTACGCCGCCCTGCTTCGGGTGGAGCTCTCCCGCCTGCAGGAAGACTTCCTCAACGGGATAGGCCGGCTTCCCCTTCCCTTGCCGGAAAGGGCCCGGCCCTGGGCGGCCCTGGGCTTTTTCCTGCTCCTTCTCTACCACCTCTTGGGCTTCCTCCTGCCCCGGCGCAGGAAGGAGCCCCCCCTCGCCTGGGCCCTGGGCGTGCGCCTCCTCGTACCGGGAAGCCTGGGCTTTTCCGGAGGCTCGGCCTCCTCCTCCTTCTCCTCGCCGCCTTCGGGCTCCTAAAGCTCCTTGAGGGCCAGGCCCCGGGCTTCTCCTCCTGGCCTACGCCCTCCACCTCCTTTTCCTGATAGGCTCTGGGAGGAGGTTCCCGTGATCCTGCCCCCCATTCCCACCCCCTTTGACCGGGAAGGCCGCCTGGACACCGGGGCCTTCCGCGCCTTGGCCGAGGCCCTGGAACCCCTGGTGGACGGCCTCCTCGTCTACGGCTCCAACGGGGAAGGGGTCCACCTGAGCCCCGAGGAGAGGGCCCAGGGACTCCGGGCGCTTAAGCCCAGGAAGCCCTTCCTGGTGGGGCTCATGGAGGAGACCCTGCCCCAGTCGGAAAGGGCCCTTCTGGAGGCGAAGGCGGCGGGGGCCATGGCCCTTCTCGCCACCCCGCCCCGCTACTACCACGGAAGCCTGGGGGAGGGGCTTCTCCGCTACTACGAGGCCCTGGCGGAAAGGATGCCCCTCTTCCTCTACCACGTGCCCCAGAACACCCGGGTGGACCTGCCCCTCGAGGCGGTGGAGGCCCTGGCCCGGCACCCACAGATCCAGGGCATCAAGGACTCCAGCGGCGACCTAAGCCGCCTCGCCTTCTACCAGGCCCGCCTCCAGGCCTTCCGGGTCTACACCGGCCACGCCCCCACCTTCCTGGGGGCCCTGGCCCTGGGAGCGGAAGGGGGGATCCTGGCCGCGGCCAACCTCGCCCCCAGGGCCTACCGGGCCCTTCTGGACCTCTTCCATGAAGGGAGGCTCGCCGAGGCCCAGGAGCTCCAGAAGAAGCTCTTTCCCCTGGGGGACCTCCTCGCCAAGGGCGGGGTGCCCCTCCTGAAGCAGGCCCTCCGGCACCTGGGCCTCCCCGCGGGCTACCCCAGGCCCCCCTACCCGGCGGAAAGCCCCCTTTGGGAGAGGTTCCTCCCCATCCTAGAGGGCCTAAAGGAGGAGGGATGGGTCCTCTAGCGCGAAGGCTTGGGCTCCTCCTCCTCGGCCTCTGGGCCCTCGCCGCCTGCGCCCCAAGGCCCCTCCCTCCCGAGGCCCGCTACCTGGGGGCGGCCCTCCGGGGCCTGGAGCTTACCCCCGAACCCGCCCTTCTTTTGGAGGTGCGGGTGGCCTTCCGGAACCCAAACCCCTTCCCCCTCCCCCTCTCCGCCTTCGGGACGCGGCTTCGCCTGGGGGAGGTGGGGGTGCCTTTGGACCTCACCCTTCCCCCCGGGGAGAAGGAAGCCCTACTCCCGGTGCGCCTCACGCCCAGGGAGGCCCTGGCCACGGCCCAAGACCTCCTCTCCCCGAAAGGTGGAGGTGGCCCTGGAGGGCCGGGCCCTGGGCCAAGACCTCACCTTCTTCAGAGCTCACCTGGCCTTCCCCTTGGAGCCCCCCCGGGTGCGCCGGGCCGGGGTCAACCTCTTCCTGGAAAACCCAAACCCCCTTCCCCTCCGGGCCGAGGCACCCTGGTCCTCTTGGGGCAGCGCCTCTCGGTGCGGGCGGACCTCCCGGCGAGGGGGAGGGGAAGCTCCAGGTGGTGGGCCTGCGGCCCGGGCTGGAGCGGGGAAGCGGACGGCTGGAGCTTCGCCTCGAGGTGCCGGGCTTTTTCGTCCAGACCCTGGTCCTGGACCTCTAGAGGCGGAAGGCCATGGGGAGGAGGGCCCCCAAGGTGGTGCGCACCTCCTCCTCGGGCCCGTGGAGAACCACCTCCACCTCGGGCCCCCCGAACTCCAGGAGGACCTGCCGGCACCCCCCGCACGGGGGATGGGGCCCTTGGGGCTATAGACGTGCACCCGTTCTAGGCGCCTCTTTCCCGCCAGGACCATGGCCGCCACGGCGTTCCTCTCGGCGCACTGGGAAAGGGGGAAGGAGGCGTTTTCCACGTTGACCCCAAGGAACACCTCCCCCTCCGCCTCCACCAGGGCCACCACGGGGAACCCCGAGTAGGGGCATAGGCCCGCCCCACGTGGGCCTTCAGGATCTCCTTAACCTTCATGCTCCACCAGCCGCTCCACCCGCACCCGCTCTATCCGCCTTTGGTCGGCGCTCTCCACCACGAAGCGGAAGCCCTGCCAGGCCACGCTCTCGCCCACCCCGGGGATGCGCCCAAACCGCTCGTAGAGGAAGCCGGAGAGGGTGTCGTACTCCCCCTCGGGAAGCTCCACCCCCAAGGCCTCGGAGACCTCGTCTATGGGCGTCTGGGCCTGGATGGAAAAGGCCCCGTCGGGGAGGCGCTTGATGGGGGCGTCCTCGGGCTCGTCGGTCTCGTCGTAGATCTCCCCCACGATCTCCTCCATCACGTCCTCCAGGGTCACAAGCCCCGCCGTGCCCCCGAACTCGTCCACCACGATGGCCAGGTGCACCTTGCGGCGCCTGAGCTCCTTGAGGAGGGTCCAGGCGTCCATGTTCTCGGGAACGAAATAGGGGGGGTGGGCGATGGAGGCCACGGTGCGGGCCTTCAGGTCCTCCTCGCAGTAGTAGGTGAGGAGGTCCTGGGCGTAGGCCACCCCCACGATGTGGTCCACGCTCTCCCGGTAAACGGGCACCCGGCTGTAGCGGTGCTCGCGGAAGAGGTGGAGGAAGTCCTCCAGGGTGGCCTCGGCCTCTATGGCCACCATCTCCACCCGGGGGGTCATGATCTCCCGCACCGGGGTCTCCTCCAGCTCCAGGATGGAGTGGATCATCTCCTCCTCCTGGGCCTCAATGGTGCCCGCCTCCTCCGCCCCCGCCAGGACGAGCTTGAGCTCCTCCTCCGAGACCAGGGAAACATCCCGGGGCTCGAGGCCCAGGAGGCGAAGGAGCGTCCCCGAAACGAGGGTGAAAAAGCGGCCCACCGGGTAGAGGAGGATGGAGAGGAAGTAGATGGGCCAGGCGGCCAGCCGGGCCACGGCCACCGCGTGGTGCACCGCCAGGGACTTGGGGGTGATCTCGCCGAAGAAGAGGATGAGGAAGGTCATGACCCCGGTGGCCACCCCCACCCCCGCCGAGCCGAAGGCTCCGTGGCCAGCTCCGTCACCAAGGCGGTGGCGGCGATGTTCACCAGGTTGTTGCCCACCAGGATGGTGGTGAGGAAGCGGGTGATGTCCTGGGCCAGGAGGCGGAAGGGCCCCCCCTTGGACTCGGCCAGCTCCTTGAGCTTCCAGGGGTAAAGGGCGGTAAAGGCGGTCTCGCTGGCGGAGAAGACGGCGGAAAGGGAGAGGAGGCCCAAAAGAAGAAGGCTTTCCAAGGGGCTTGGCGCTTGGGACTGGGCCAGGGCTAGGGAACCGAAGGGCAGGAGGAAGAGCCACCGACTGGGAGGTCTGTCCATATCACCTTTCGCCATTGTACACGAAAGGGTGGCCTGGCCCCCGTTTTTCTGTTTAGGTTTGTGTATAGTTGAAAGGTATGAACGGACCCCCTGCCCCCCTGGTGCAAGAGCTCTCCCAGCTGGGCTACACCCTCATGCGCCTCCTCCTGGCCCAGGCCAAGGAGGTCTTCGCCCAAGAGGGCCTCTCCCTCTTGCAGGCCGAGGTCCTGCGCCTGGTGAAGGGAGGGGTCAACGCCCCTTCCCGTCTGGCGGAGCACCTGGAGGTCCAGCCCTCCCAGGTCTCCCACCTCCTGGCCTCCCTGGAGGAAGGGGGCCTCCTGGCCCGGGAGCTGGACCCCCAGGACCGCAGGCGGGTCCACCTCCGCCTCACCCCTAAGGGCCTGGAGGTGGCGGAAAGACTGCAGGCCGCCTGGCTTTCCCTCTTCGGCCAGCGCCTCGCCCGGCTGGAGGCCAAAGAGCTCCTCCTCTTCCGCGACCTCCTGCGGAAGCTCACGGGAGGGGAGGATGCGTAGGGCCCTTCTCCCCTTCCTTCTTGCCCCCGCCCTGGCCCAAGGGGCCCTGGCCCCCCTCCAGGACCACCCCCTGGCCCGGCAAGGGGCGGCCTACCTGGAGGCGGCCAAGAAGGCCCTGGAAGCCCAGGAGGCCCCCCTGGCCCTGAACCTCCAGGGAGCTACAGCCGCCTGGGGTACGCCTGCACGCCGGAAGCCTCTGCGAGGGCCTTCCCGCCACCACGGGAAGCCTCACCCTTTCTCTGGTCCTCACCCCCTTCCCCTTTGGGGAGGTGGCCGAGGGGCAGGAGCGGGCCCGGATCGCCCTGAGGCGGGCCGAGCTGGGCTACCGCCGGACCCTCTCCGCCCTCCAGGCCCAGGCGGTGGCCGCCTACGGCAGCTACCAACAGGCCCTCCTGGGGGAGAGGCTGGCAGAAAAAGGCCTTGGAGCTGGCACAAAAGGCCCTGGAAGCAGCCCAGAAGCGCCGGGCAAACCCCAAGGAACTCCGGGAAGCGGAACTCAACCTGAAGGAGGCGGAGAACCGCCTGGAGGAGGCCAGGCGGGGGGTGGACCTGGCCAGGAAGGCGGCGGAGGGCCTCCTCCTCCTCACCAAGCCCCTGCCGGAGATCCCTCCGCCCAAGGGAGGGGCCTACCTGGCCGTGGAGGAGGCCAGGCTTGCGGTCCTGGAGGCGGGAATCGCCTACCAAAGCGCCCTCAGGAACCTCCTCCCCCAGCTCCAGGCCAGCTACCTCCTCTACCCCTCGGGGAACGACACCCTGGCCCTAAGCCTGGGGAGCCGCACCCTCCAGCCCACCCTCTCCTACACCCGCAAC
>BBBL01000137.1 GCA_001311545.1 Thermus kawarayensis JCM 12314
GGCCCGTGCTGGAGGCCTACCCGGGGGAGTTGGGCTTCTGCTTTGACGCCGCCCACGCCCGGGTCTTCAGCCTGGCCCGGGACCCCGAACCCTGGCTCGCCCCTCTCCCCCGGGCACCTGCACCTCAACGACACCGACGGGGTCCACGACCGCCACTGGAACCTGGCCGGGGGTGCTGGGCCACGGGGCGTGGCTCGGCCCCTACCTGGACCGGACCCTGGTGCTGGAGGTGAGGGAGGAGCCGGAAGCCTCCCTGCTCTTCCTGAGGGAGATGGCGGGGGCGGCCCCCGGGGAGAGGGCAGGGTGAGCCGGGCCACTTTTACCCTACCCGGGTAAAGTATATGGTGGAAATGGGGACAAACGTCCCCGCGAAAAAGGAGGAACCCATGAAGCGCGTTATCGGACTGCCCATAAGCCTGTTGCTCATGGCCTTCGGCGGCGCCCAGGCCCAGGGCCTCTCCCTGGGCGAGCACCTGGTCCTCCGGGGCTACACCGGGCAGGCCTTCGGCAAGGCCATGGCCGAGGTCCTGGGCCTGAAGAGCGTCCACGTGCTCACCAACAACACCTCCATCTGCGCCGCCCTGGTGGGGGCCATGGGGGCGGGCTACCTGGACGCGGAGAACAGGCGGCGCATGGCGGCCACGGTCCTCTCCGCCCCCGCCGAGGTGCCCCCCCTCTCCCCCAAGGAGGAGGCCGTGGCCCTCATCTACGGTGGCCAGGCCACCCCGGAGACCAACTACGGCCTCACCCTGGAGTCCCTGCGGGCCCTGGCCCGGGCCAACTACCCCGGGGCCCTCTTCTTCCACCTCCGCATCTGGCTCCCGGCTTCGTGGCCAAGGCCGCCCAGGAGGACGCCCAGGTGGCCCGGTACCTGGCGGGCAAGAGCAACCTCTACGCCGTGACGGCGGACCTGAACGCCAAGGTGGTCCGCCTGTGGCAGGTGGAGGTGAAGGAGGGCAAGCAGACCCCCGTGAAGGAGCTCGGGGCCATCCCCCTGAACCCCGTCTGGGAGGACCTGCTCCGCCGCTCCCTCTGAGCCCCACGGGCCACCCCCCCGGGGCCCGTCCCCGGGGGCTTTCCCTTTTGCCCATGACGCCCCTCTGACAGCGGGCCCCTAGGGTGGGGGACGGTATGGCCGTGGCCCTGAGCAAGGTCCGCCTTCGGGGAGGAGGGGCCTCCCTCGAGGCCCTCCCCTTCCTCCTCCCCGCCTACGGCCTCTTCCTCCTCTTCATGATCCTCCCCGTGCTGGAAGCCCTGTGGCTCTCCCTGCACCGCGAGGACCTCTTCGGGCGGGGCCGGGAGTGGGCGGGCCTGGGGAACTACCTCGAGGCCCTCTCCCGCCCGGAGTTCTGGAAAAGCGCCCTCCTCACCCTGAAGTTCGCCGCCATCGTGGCCCCCCTGGAGCTCCTCCTGGGCCTCCTCGCCGCCCTCCTAGTCTACCGGCCCTATCCGGGGGTGGCCCTCTTCCGCACCCTCTTCTTCCTCACCACCGCCGTGCCCACCGCCGTGGCCGCCGTGGCCTGGGGCTGGTTCCTGCACCCCGTGGGGGGGTGGGCCAACCAGGCCCTGAAGGCCCTGGGGCTTCCCCCCCAGCCCTGGCTCACCTCCCACCGAGCTCGCCTCCCCCACCCTGGCGGTGATCACCGCCTGGGCCGGGGTGGGCTTCACCGCCATCCTCCTCACCGCCGGGTTGCAGAGCATCCCGGAGGAGGTGCTGGAAGCGGCCACCGTGGACGGGGCCGGGCCTCTCACCCGCTTCTTCCGCATCACCCTGCCCCTCCTCTCCCCCACCCTCTTCCTGGTGGGCCTCCTCCTGGTCCTCAAGAGCCTCACCGCCTTCGGCCAGATCCACCTCCTCACCCGCGGCGGCCCGGCGGAAAGCTCCACGGTCCTCATCTACCGGGTCTACCAGGACGCCTTTTTCAACTTCCAGGTGCCCCTGGCGGCGGCGGAGGCCCTCCTCCTCTTCCTGGTCCTCCTCCTCCTGGCCGCCCTGCAGTTCTGGCTCCTGGGCCGGAGGGTGCACTATGCGTAGCCTCAGGAAGCTCCTCCCCACCTACCTCCTGGCGGGCCTCTACGCCTTTCTCCTGGTCCTCCCCCTCCTCACCCTCCTCTCCGCCAGCCTGCGGAGCGAGGCCGACCTCTACGCCCCGGGCCTCCTTCCCCCTGAACCCAGCCTGGAACCCTACCGGGAGGCCCTGACCAAGTACCCCCTGGCCCGCTTCCTCCTCAACAGCCTCCTGGTCTCCACCGCGGTGACCCTGGGGGTCCTGGCCACCAGCCTCCTCGCCGCCTACGCCCTGGCCCGGATGCGCTTCCCCGGCCGGGAGGCCCTCTTCGGGCTGGCCGTGGCCCTCCTCCTGGTGCCGGGAGGCCACCTTCCTCCCCTCTACCTCCTGGTGGACCGGCTGGGCTGGCTGGACACCTACCTGGCCCTGGCCGTGCCCTTCCTGGCCAGCCCCCTGGGGGTCTTCCTCCTCCGCCAGTTCCTCAGGACCATCCCCGAGGACTACTTCGACGCCGCCCGCATAGATGGGGCGGGCCACTGGCAGATGCTCCGCCACGTGGCCCTGCCCCTCACCGCCCCGGCCCTGGGGGCCCTGGCCGCCCTCACCTTCATCGGCACCTGGAACATGTACCTCTGGCCCCTGGTGGTCACCAAAAGCCGGGAGATGCAGACGGCCCAGATCGCGGTGAACTTCATCCTCAACGAGGAGGTGGCCCGCTGGAACGTGGTGGCCGCGGGGGCCATCCTGGTCCTCCTCCCCACCCTGTTGGCCTTCCTGCTCGCCCAAAGGGCCTTCGTGCGCGGCATCGCCCTGGGCGGGCTGAAGGGTTAGGAGGTTATATGGCGAGGCGAATCTGGCTAAAGGCGGCTCTTTTCCTGGCCCTCACCCTGGGCGCGGCCCAGGCCCAGAGGCTCACCGTGGAGTTCTGGCACTCCATGGGCGGGGTCCTGGGGGAGGCCACCGAGGCCCTGGTGAAGGACTTCAACGCCAGCCAGGACCGGGTGCAGGTCAAGGCCCAGTACGTGGGGAGCTACGACGACGGGATCAACAAGCTCCTGGCGGCCCTGCGGGCGGGGCGGGGCTACCCCCACGTGATCCAGATCTACGACATCGGGGCCCGCATGATGGCGGACTCCGGCGCCGTGGTGCCCCTGGAGGACCTGGCCCGCAAGGACGGGTTTGACCTGGACCGCTTCCTGCCCCAGCCCCGGAACTACTACACCATAGAGGGCAAGCTCTACGGCCTCCCCTTCAACTCCTCCAACCCCATCCTCTACTTCAACATGGCCGCCTTCCAGGAGGCGGGGATCCCCTTCAAGCCCACCTGGACCCTGAAGGACCTGGAGGAGGCCGCCCGCAAGCTCACCAAGAAGGACGCCCAGGGGCGCACGGTGCGCTACGGGCTCTCCATTCCCATTGATTCCTGGTTCGTGGAGCAGATCTCCTACAACTCCGGGGAGTACTTCTGCAACAACGAGAACGGCCGAAAGGCCCGGGCCACGGCGGTGACCTTCGACAACCCCGCGGCGGTGGCCTTCCTGGACATGTACGCCCGGCTGGTGCGGGAAGGGGTGGCGGCCAACACGGGCCGCACCTGGGCGGACTCCCAGAGCCTCTTCGCCCAGGGACAGGCGGCCATGGCCAGCTACTCCACCGCAAGCCTCACCGGGGTCCTGCGCCAGATCGGGAACCGCTTCCCCTTGCGCACCGCCTACTTCCCCTACCTGAAGGAGCGCAACGGGGTGGCCATCGGCGGGGCCGCCCTCTACGTCCTCAAGGGCTTCCCTGAGGCGGAGACCCAGGCCGCCTGGAGCTTCGTCCGCTTCCTCCTGGAGCCCAAGACCCAGGCCAAGTGGCACCTGGCCACGGGCTACTTCCCGGTGGTGAAGGGGGTGGCGGAGCTCCCCGAGGTGCGCCAGGCCCACGTGCGGCAACCCAACTACACCACCGCCATCCAGCAACTGGCCACCAGCAAGGTGAACTACGCCAGCGCGGGCTGCCTCATGGGCTCCTTCCCCGAGATCCGCCAGTACGTGCAGGCGGCCTGGGAGGAGGCCCTGAAGGGTAAGCCCGCCGGGCAGGCCCTTAAGGAGGCCAAGGCCAAGGCGGACGCCGCCCTGGAACGGTACAACCGGAGCGCCTCCACCCGCTAGGGGTCCCGGGGCGGCAAGGCCCCCCTTCCCGGGGGGCTTCCTTTCTTGACCCCCTCCTGACGGGGAGGGTTTAAGGTGGGGGCATGCGGATCCTGGTGACCAACGACGACGGCATCTACAGCCCCGGCCTTTGGGCCCTGGCCGAGGCCGCCTCCCAGTTCGGGGAGGTGGTGGTGGCCGCCCCCGACACGGAGCAGAGCGCCACGGGCCACGCCATCTCCATCGCCCACCCCGTGCGGGCTACCCCCACGCCTCCCCCTGCAAAACCCCTACTTCCCCGCCTACCGGGTGCGGGGGACCCCCGCGGACTGCGTGGCCCTGGGCCTCCACCTCTTTGACCCCGTGGACCTGGTGCTCTCGGGGGTGAATCTAGGGAGCAACCTGGGCCACGAGATCTGGCACTCGGGCACCGTGGCCGCCGCCAAGCAGGGGTACCTCTTCGGCCTCCCGGCGGCGGCCTTCAGCCTGGCCTTGAACGGGGAGAACCCGGACTTCCAGGCCCTCCGCCCCTGGCTTCTGCGCACCCTGGAAACCCTCCTCCGCCTGGAGCGGCCCTTCCTGGTAAACGTCAACTTCCCCCCGAGGCCCAAGGGCCTCCTCTGGACCCGCCAGTCGGTGCGGACCTACGAGGGGGTGGTGGTCCCGGGGGCGGACCCCATGGGCAGGCCCTTCTACTGGTTCGCCGCCCGGCCCGTGCGCCAGGCGGAGGAGGGGACGGACCGCTGGGCGGTGGAACAGGGCTTCGTCTCCGCCACCCCTTTACGGCTGGACCTCACCGACGAAACCCGCCTCCAGCCCACCCTGGCCCATGATTAGCCTGCTCATCCCCACCCGGGGGAGGCCGGCCCTCCTCCGGGAGGCCCTGGCCTCCCTGGGGCGCCAGACCTTTTCCCGGTTTGAGGCGGTGGTGGTGGACGACGGGGCGGGGGAGGGCCTAGAGGTGGTGGCCTCCTCGGGGGACCCCCGCTTCCGGGCCTTCCCAAACC
>BBBL01000138.1 GCA_001311545.1 Thermus kawarayensis JCM 12314
CTAGCCGAGCGCGGCTACGCCGCCACCCGCCTGGACGAGCTGGCCGCGGAGCTGGGTCTGACCAAGGGGGCCTTCTATCACCACTTCCCTAGCAAGAGGGCCCTCCTGGAAGCCCTCCTGGAGGAGTCCCGCTCCCGGGCCGCCTTGGCCCTGGAGGCGCCCGGCTCCCTGGAGGAGCGCCTCTTCCGCTACGCCCTGGCCTACCGGGAAGGGGTGGAACCCCTCTCGGCCCTGGCCACGGCCCATGGGGGGAGGGGAGGAGAGGAGGAGGCCAAGGTCCTCGCCCAAGAGAGCATGCGCCGGGAGATGGCCCACCTGGAAGCTTTTTTTTGAAGAGCACTTCCCCGGGAAGGGCCGCTCCCTGGCCGGCCTCTTTAGTTCCTTGGTGCACGGGGCCTTCATGCTGGAAAAGCACCTGGGAGGCTACCGGGCGGAGGAGCTCCTACGGGAGTGGATCCGGGTGTTCGTCAGGGGACTGCCCCAAAGGAAGGAGAACGTATGAGAACCGTTTGGATGACCCTCGCGCTGGCCCTAGGTTCAGCCCTGGCCTAAGCCCGAGGAGGTGTGGAAAGCCCTGGAGACCCATGCCAAAGTGGAGGGCTACCTGGCCCAGGCCCGCCAGGCCCAGTGGTGTACCAGGTGGCCTTCCGCCGCCCCTGGGTGCGCATTGACTGGCTGGAGGGCCCCGAGTACCTGAAGGGAAGCGCTCTGATCTCCGATGGCAGCGGGCCTGGAGCCGGGGTCCCAAAGGTCCTTGGCAAGAGGGCAAGGCCACGTCCCCCGATGACCCCTTGCAGCTCCTCTTCACCGACTTCCCCAAGGTGGCCCAGGAGTACGCGGTGCAGAACCCCCAAGAGGAAGGGGGCCTTTGGCGCTTCCTCCTGGTGAAAAAGAACCCTCCCCGGGACGAGCGCCAGCCCGCCGCCTGGCGGATCACCCTAAACCCCAAAGGGCACCTGCCTTTCCGGGTGGAAGTCCTCTCGCCCTCCGGGAAGCTCCTCTCGCAGGTGGAGTACCTGAAGCTGGACCTGAACCCGCCCCCCCAAAGCCTCTTTGAGGTGAAGCGATGAACGGAAGGCTGCTTGTGGCCCTGATGCTGGGCGTCTTCATGGGCGCCCTGGACAACGCCATCCTGGCTCCCGCCCTGCCCGCCATCGCCGAGGACCTGAAAACGGGCGTGGAGCGGATCACCCTGCTTTCTCCATTTACTCCGTCTTCTACGCCGTGGCCGTGCCCATCTTGGGGAGGCTTTCCGACCTTTGGGGCTACGGGAGAATCTACGGGCTCTCCATGGCCCTCTTCGCCGGGGGCAGCGCCCTGGCCGCCCTTTCCCAAAGCCTGGAGATGCTGGTCCTGGCCCGGGTGGTCCAGGCGGTGGGGGCGGGCGGGCTCTTGCCCGTGGCCCAGGCCATCGTGGGGGTGGTGGCTCCCGAAGAGCGGCGGGGCAGCTACCTGGGCCAGATCCTCGGGGTCTTTGCCCTGGGAAACATCCTGGGGCCGAATCTCGGCGGGTTCATCGTGGAGCGGGCTTCCTGGCACTGGGTCTTCTGGATCAACGTGCATCGGAATCCTCGGGGTACTCCTCCTTTCCGGGGCTTCCCTGCCCCGGCCCTCGGGCAGGCCAGGCTGGACCTCGTGGGGGAGTGCTCGTGGCCCTGACCTTCGGGAGCCTGGTGTTAGGCATCCAGGGCCTGGAGCGCCTCGAGGAGCTGGGCTTCCTATCCTGGCGCATCGGGGGCTCTTCCTCCTGGCGGCGGCCTCGGGGCTCGCCCTAGCCTCTACGAAAGGCGGCACCCCGTCCCCCTTTTGGACGTGCGCCTGGCCCTTTCCCCTCCCTTCCTGCCCCTTTGGCTGGTGTCCACCCTGGTGGGCTACGCCCTCCTGGGGGGCATCGTCTTCGCCCCCCTCTACGGCCAGGTGGCCTTCGCCCTTTCCCCTTTCGCCTCCGGGGCCATCCTCAACGCCCTGGCCCTGGCTCTAGGTGGGATGAGCGGGGCGGCGGGGGCCCTGGTGGGCCGAGTAGGGGGCAAACGGCTCGTGGTGCTCGGCATGGGGCTCACCGCCTTGGGACTTTTCGCCATGGCCTACCTGGCGAGCACCCTCTGGCTCCTCCTCCTCGGGCTTTTCCTCCTGGGAGTGGGCCTGGGCCTGGTGCAGGGGCCCCTTTCCTACCTGGCCCTGGGCCTCGCGCCAAAGGGCAGCCAGGGGCAGGTGTCCAGCCTGGTCTCCCTCACCCGCAGCTGGGGGCGGCGGCGGGGATCACCGTATCGGGGGTCCTCCTAGCCCGCAAGAGCCAGGAGCTGGCGGCCCTCACCGCCGGGGGCCCCGTGGGGTTCAGCGGGGGAACGGGGAACCTCTCCGAGGCCCCGGCCTTCGTGAGGAGCTCCTTCAGGGCACCTTAGGGGATGGGGTGCTGGAGGGGTGGAAGCTCGCCTTCATGGCGGCCCTCCTGGCTTTGCCGCGGCCTTTTTCCTCCGGGAGCGGTCCGCCGGGGCTAGGGAGCCCGTAGCGAAAGCCTCCCGCTGAGCAAGCACCCGCACCTTGGTTTCGCCACGGGGCAAGATACATGGCATCAGAAGGGCACCTGGAAGCTGTAACGTTCAGATGCCCGGCGCAGCGCACCGGGAGGCGCACTCCCGTGGCCGGGGGCCTAGCCTCCACTTCCCCAGAGCAGGCGGAGAACCTAAAGGCCTGGTGTAGGTAAACCTGGCTTCCCCAAACCTCAGACGGGGAGGCGTGGTATGATAATGTGTGATATGCGGGTGACCCTCTACCTTCCCGACCACCTGGCCCAGGAAATAGAGGCCTACCGCAAGGCCCGCCCCGGCCTAAGCCTCTCCGCCCTGGTGCGGGAGCTCTTGGAGCGTGAGCTCCTCAAGCGCCCAGAGGCCCTCCTGGAAGCGGCGGGGCTGGTGGAGAGGGCAGAGCTCTCCGCCCGGGAGCACGACGCCTCATCCGCGAGGAGCGGTGATCCCGGAGAGGTTAGTCCTGGACGCGGGGCCCTCATCGCCCTCCTCCACCGCTCCGACCCGGACCACGAGGAGGCGTTGAGGGGCTTCCGCCGCCTCGCCGAGGGCGGTGCCCGGCTTTTCCTGCCCATGCCCGTCCTCTTTGAGGTGTTCAAGTGGCTCCTCTTCCAGGCGGGGCCCAAGGCGGCGCGGAAGGGCTTGGCGAAGGTAGTGGAGGGCGCGGTGGTGGTCCCCTTCAACCTGGAGGACCTGGAGGAGGCCAGGCTCCTCCTCACCCGGCTTCCCGGCTGGGGGGGCACCCTGGAGGACGCGAGCGTGGCTTTCCTCGCCCTGCGGCTCGGGGCGCCCGTTTGGACCCTGAACTACCGAGACCTGGGGGCCTTTCCCGCCCTCCGCTTCTGGACCCGTGATGCGCCTCTTTTGACATGACCGGGGCCTTTCGGCCTTTCCTCGCCCTTTTGAGGCGGGGAACAAAGAAACCCAACTTTTTGGCATGCTGAAACCATGGAGCTGGCCAAGCTCAGCCGCAAGGGCCAACTCTCCATCCCCAAGCGCCTCCTCAAGGCCTTGGGCGTGGAGGGGGAGGCCTACTTCCCGGTGGAGCTCGCCCCCGAGGGGGGCCTTCTCCTGCGCCCCGCCGGGGTCTATCCCCTTCCGGTCTACACGGAAGAACGCCTTCAAGAGCTCCTGGCCGAAGCCCCCCTCACCGAGGAGGAGTGCGTCCGCCTTGCCGCCCTCGTCCGTTAGATGGTGGGGGAAAGGGTTCCCGGGCGTACTTGGCCGCCTCCCGGAGGCTTTCTTTACCTCCTCTGCCCCGAAGGTCTTCGCCCAGGACCTGACCTCGGGGAGCCAGAGGATGAGGGTGCTGGCCCGCCGCCCCTCGGGATAGGCTAGGGCCGCCTCCGCCGCCCGGAGGAGCACGCCGGGTGGGAGGCGGCTAGGGGCTGGGCTTCCCTTTAGGCCCGGGCGATCTCCAGCTCCGCCTTGGCCCTCTGGTAGCGCTCCTCCGCCTCGGCCAGGGCCCGGTAGAGGTCGGCGTAGAGGGCGCGGGCCCTGGCTCCCGCTCCTCGGCGTTCGCTGTCGTAAAAGCTTCCGCAGAAGCTACGCGGCCCTAGCCAGCCGCTTCACGGACAAGCGTAGCATGCCAGATAGACCCAAGCCTCGCTCACCCGTGGGTTCCGCACAAGGTAGCTTGAGGGGTAGGCATCCTGGCCGCCCACGCTTTCCCTGGGAGCGTAGGCCGCGCCCTCCAGAAAGCCCTCTGTCTCGTAGCCTGGGTGTCCCCCCGGTCTTTGCCATGACGTGGGCGTGGGCTTGCCTTTGCAAGGCAAGCCCCCGGAGGGTTGACTCAGAACTTGCACCGCCCGCATACCCCGCATAAACCTTTACCCCTTCTCCCCGGCGGCCCCTTTCAAGTGGTCCTGGCGCATGAGTATCCCCAGGGTGCATAAGTGCAGCTGTTCTATACTCTTAACATGGGGCAGGAAGCGAAGAGCACCCGTCTGTTACAAATGGCCGAGGCGCTGAGGCTCAGGCCTATGCGGGTGGGGGAGCTTTCCCGCCGCTTTGGCGTGAGCGAACGCACCGTGGAGCGGGACCTCGAGGCCCTGAAGAAGCTCGGCCACCCCGTAAAACGCCTCCGCCGGGGCTCTACGCCATCCCGGACCACCCCCCTCCCCTCCACCCCGTGGAGGCCCTGGCCCTCTTCGCCGCCGGAAGGCTCATCTACCACCAGGCCCCGACCCGCCAGTACCGCACCGCTTTGGAAAAGCTCGCCCGCACCCTGCCCACACCGCTTCGGGAGCTCCTTCTGAAGAGCACGGAGGGTCTGGAGGCCCGCAACGGGGACAGCCGCGCCCTGGAGCTGGTGGCCCGGGCCCTTCTGGAGAGGCGGGTGCTGGCCTTTGAGTACCGCTCGGGCGGGTCCAAGAACTGGCGCCCCAAGGAGCTCCTGGTCTACTTCCTGGAGCCAACCGGGCCAACCTCGGCCTCTACGCCATCGGCTACGAGCGCTCCTTCCACAAGGCGGTCCACACCTTCAAGCTTTCCCGAATGCGCAACGTCTGCCTCCTGGAGGAGACCTACGAGGTCCCGGAGGCTTTGACCCAAGCGCTACCTGCGCCGGGCCTGGGGGGTGGTGGGGGTGCGGGAGAAGGGCGTGGAGGTG
>BBBL01000139.1 GCA_001311545.1 Thermus kawarayensis JCM 12314
GTTGGCGGAGAAGCGGAAGGCCACCTCCTCGAGGCCAAAGGGCCCCGGCTCCGGGAGGGGCTTGAGGTCTACCTGGAAGCGGGCCTTGGGAAAGCCGAGCTCGGAAAGCTCCCGTTCCATCCCCGCCACAAGCTCCCGCGCCGCCTTGGCCCGGGCTTCCCTTAGGGCCTCCCCGGCGAGGAGGAGGGCCTCTCCGGCCTCGGCCAGCTCCCGGGCCACCTCCTGAAGCCGGGCCTCCCCGCCCTCCAGGGTGGAAAGCTCCCTCCTTGCCCTTTCCCCATGGGCCAGGACGTCCTCCAGGGTGGGCCCGTACTTGCGCTTGAGGCGCTCCAGGAGGGAGAGGCGGGCTTCCAGGGCCAGGAGGCGCTCTGGGTCCCCCTCCAGGCCCTCCAGGTAGTCCGCAAGCTCCCGGGCCACGGCCTGGGCCCCCTGGAGGGCGGTCTCCAGGTCCTGGGCTAGGGCCTCCAGGGCCCGGTCAAACCGCCCCCCGGCCCTGACCTCCCTGAGGGCGGCTCCAGGGGTTCCAAGGCCCCCTCCTCCAGGAGGCTGTAGGCCCGGGAGGCCCGCTCCCTCAGGGCCTCCAGGTGGCGGAGCTTCCTGGCCTCCTGCAGAAGCTCCTCGTCCTCCCCCGGGCGGGGCTTGGCCTCGGCGATCTCCTTCAGCTGGAAGCGGAGCAGGTCCTCCCGCTCGGCCTTGGCCCTCAAGGCCTCTTCCAGGGCTTCCTTTTCCCCCTTCAGGGCCTGGTGGCGGGCGTAGGCCTCCTGGTAGCGGGCGAGGAGCGCAGGGTCCAGGAGGCGTCCAGAAGCTCCCTCTGCCGCCTGGGGGAGAGGAGGGCGAGGGCGGCGTGCTGGGCGTGGAGGGAGAGCCACCGTTCCCCTTCCTCCTGGAGCTCCTTGAGGCTCACCACCTCCCCGTCGATCCGGGGGGTGGAGCGGCTTCCCACCTCCGGGAGAGGACCCGCTCCCCCTCCCCCTGGAAGAAGGCGGTGACCAGGAGGCTCTCCCCAAAGGGCCCCACCCTCCCCTCGGGCTTCTCCCCAGGAGGAGGGCCAGGGCGTCCACCAGGAGGCTCTTTCCTGCCCCGGTTTCCCCGGTGAGGACGTTGAGGCCCGGGGCGAGCTCCAGGGCGGCCTCCCGGATGACGGCGAGGTTTCTCACCTCGAGGCGCTGGAGCATCCCCCTTATTTTAGGGGAGGCCTCAGGGCATGGGGTGGGCCAGGGCGAGCCGCCGGACCTCCTCCCTCAGGGCCTCCGAGGGGCCTTCCGTGAGGGCCCGGTCTATGAGCTCGGCGATGAGGGGTATCTCCTCGGGGGTGAAGCCCCGGGTGGTGATGGCCGGGGTGCCGATGCGGATCCCCGAGGTGACCCGGGGGGGCTTGGGGTCAAAGGGGATGGCGTTCTTGTTCACCGTGATCCCCACCCGGTCCAGGCGCTCCTCCGCCTCTTTGCCCGTGAGGTCCTTGGGGCGCAGGTCCAAAAGGAAGAGGTGGTTGTCCGTTCCTCCGGTGACCACGCGGTAGCCCCTCTTGCCGAGCGCCTCCGCCAGCCGCTTGGCGTTTTCCACCACCAGACGGCTATACTCCTTGAACTCGGGCTGCATGGCCTCAAAGAAGGCCACCGCCTTCCCGGCGATGACGTGCTCCAGGGGCCCTCCCTGGATTCCCGGGAAGATGAGCTTGTCTATTTTTTTTGCCGAGCTCCGGGTCCTGGGAGAGGATGAGGCCGCCCCGGGGGCCCCTCAGGGTCTTGTGGGTGGTGCTGGTGACCACGTGGGCGAAGGGGACGGGGTTGGGGTGGAGCCCGGCCGCCACGAGCCCGGCGAAGTGGGCCATGTCCACCACCAAATAGGCCCCCACCTCCTCGGCGATCTCCCGGAAGGCCTTAAAGTCCCAGAAGCGGGGGTAGCGCTGGCCCCGGCCACGATGACCCTGGGGCGGTGCTCCAGGGCCAGGCGGCGCACCTCCTCCAGGTCTATGAGTTCCGTGTCCGGGCGGACCCCGTAGGAGACCACCTTGTAGAGCTTTCCGGAGAAGTTCACCCGGGAGCCGTGGGTGAGGTGCCCTCCGGCGGCCAGGTCCATGCCCAGGAGGGTGTCCCCGGGCTCCATGAGGCCATGTAGACGGCCATGTTGGCCTGGGAGCCGGAGTGGGGCTGGACGTTGGCCCAGGCGGCCCCGAAAAGCCCTTTGGCCCGCTCTATGGCCAGGGACTCCACCTGGTCAATGACCTCGCACCCCCCGTAGTACCGGGCCCCGGGGTAGCCCTCGGCGTACTTGTTGGTGAGGACGCTCCCCACCGCCTCCCGCACCTGCTTGGATACGAAGTTCTCGCTGGCGATGAGCTCCAGGCCTTCCCGCTGGCGCTTCTCCTCCAGGGCGATGAGGGCAAAGAGGGCCTCGTCCCTTAGGCTCGTGCCGACCATGGTCCGATTATAGGCCCTGGACCCCAAGGGGCTGGTAAGCTTAGGCCATGAAGGCGAATGCCTGGACCGTTCTCAAGTGGGCGGCCCTCGTTACCCTCTTGGTCCTCCTCCTGGCCATCCTCCTCATCAACTTCACCACGAGCCGCGACCTCCCCGAGCTGGTGCGGGTCCAGGTGGAGCGGTATGCGGTGTGCAGCTACTGGTTCTTCGGCTGGCACCTGGCCTCCACCGGGGCCTTCGCCTTCGCCTTTTTGCTGGTGGGCTTCCTGGGCGGGTTGGTGCTTGGCCTTTTCCTGAGGCGAAACGCCCCGCCGCGGGCCTAAAGCTCCAAGACCAGCTTCTCCCCTTCCACGGGAACCCCGGCGGGGTAGCGCCCGTTGAAGCAGGCCAGGCAGACGGGCCCCCCGATGGCCCGCCTCACCCCCTCCTCGGAGAGGAAGGCCAGGGAGTCGGCCCCGATGTAGGCCCGGATCTCCTCCACGCTCTTCTGGGCGGCGATGAGCTCCTTGCGGGCGGCGGTGTCTATGCCGTAGTAGCAGGGGAAGCGGATGGGGGGGCTACTGACGCGGAAGTGGACCTCGAGGGCCCCCGCCTCCTTCAGCATCCCCACGATGCGGCGGCTGGTGGTGCCCCGCACGATGGAGTCGTCCACCAGGACCACCCGCTTGCCCTTCACCGCCCCCGTGGGGGAGAGCTTGAGCCTGGTCTTCAGGTCGCGGAGCTCCTGGGTGGGCTGGATGAAGGTGCGCCCGGCGTAGGGGTTCTTGTAGAGGCCGAACTCCAGGGGAAGCCCGCTGGCCTTGGCGTAGCCACGGCGGCCCCGATGCCCGAGTCCGGCACGGGGACCACGAGGTCGGCCTCGGCGGGGGCCTCCCGGAAGAGCTCCACCCCCATCCGCACCCGGGCCTCGTAGGCCTCGGTGCCGTCCAGGACGCTGTCGGGCCGGGCGAAGTAGATCCACTCAAAGGCGCAAGGGGTGGGGCTTGGGGGGAGGACCTGGAGGCTTTTGACTTCCCCCTCCTCCACCCAGACCACCTCCCGGGGCGCACCTCCCGCAGGTACTCCGCCCCCATGAGGCTTAGGGCCGGGGGCTCGGAGGCGAAGGCGTAGCCCCAGGGGGCCCGGCCGAGGACCAGGGGCCTCACCCCGTGGGGGTCCCGGAGGGCGAGGAGGGTCTTGCGGTCCATGAGGAGGATGGAGTACCCCCCTCCAGCCCCTGCATGGCCTCGGCAGCGGCCTCGGGGAGGGGGAGGTGGCCCAGGCGGGCCAGGAGGAGGAGCATGACCTCGGTGTCCGAGGTGCTCTGGAAGGTGGCCCCCTCCCGGAGGAGACGGTCCCTTAGGGGCTTGGCGTTCACGAAGTTGCCGTTGTGGGCGATGGCCAGGACCCCGTGGGCGGTGCGGGCGGTGAGGGGCTGGGCGTTGATGCGCAGGTTGGAGCCCGTGGTGGAGTAGCGGGTGTGGGCGATGCCCAGGTGGACCTCCGGGAGGCGGAGCCTCCCCAGGCGCTCCTCGGTGAAGACCTGGTTCACCAGGCCTAGGTCCTTCTCCACCAGGAACTCCCGGCCGTCGGTGACGGCCATGCCGGCGGCTCCTGGCCCCGGTGCTGCAGGGCGAGAAGCCCCAGGTGCAGAAGCCCCGCCACGTCCAGGGGGCTTTCGCTCCAAAGCCCGAGGACCCCGCACTCCTCCTGGGGCTTATCCATCCAAGACCTCCCTGAGGGGCGCTTTCCAGGCGGAAAGCAGTTCCTCCAGGCCCCACTCTAGCACCCCCTTGGGGGTGAGGACCGTGAGGGTCTTCCCCCCGGTCTCCCCCAGGATGCGGTAGGGAAGGCCCCGCTCCTCCAAAAGAAGCGTGGCCTCCTGGAGGCGGGTCTTGTCCACGGTGAAGAGGATGCGGCTTGGCGCCTCGCCGAAGAGGGCCCTTAGGCTCCCCCCCCGCATCTCCACCGTGGCCCCCACCCCGTAGGGAAGGTCATCTCCGCCAGGGCCACCAGGAGCCCTCCTTCCGCCACGTCGTGGGCGGTGCGGGTGAGGCCTCTTTGGATGAGCTCCCGGATGGCTTCCTGCACCGCCTTTTCCCGCCCGAGGTCCAGCCTGGGGGGGTGGCCCGCCTCGAGGCCCGTGAGGACGTAGAGGACCTCGCTCGCCCCAAGCTCCCCCTCCTCCTCCCCGAGGAGGAGGAGGACCTCTCCCGGGCGCCTAAAGCCCATCTCCGCCCGCTTGTCCACCTCCAGGACCCCCACCACCCCCACCATGGCCGTGGGGGGGATGCGCCTTCCCGAGGCCTCGTTGTAGAGGGAGACGTTCCCCGAGACCACGGGGATGCCCAGGGCCTCGCTGGCCTCCCTGAGGCCCGCGATGGTCTCCTGGAGCTCGTGGTAGCCCTCGGGGGTCTCCGGGCTTGCCAGGTTGAGGCCGTCGGTGTAGGCTAAAGGCCTCGCCCCCACCACGCTTACGTTCCGGCAGGCCTCCGCCAGGGCGTGCATGGCCCCGAGGCGGGGATGGAGGCGGCTATACCGGGGGTTCTGGTCCACCTTGGCGGCCACGCCCAGGCGGGTTCCCTTGATCCAGAGGACGGCGGCGTCCCCCTTGCCGGGGAGGAGGGCGGTGCGGGTCCCCACCTGGTGGTCGTAGCGCTCGTAGACCGCTCCCGGCTCGCCAGGTTGGGGGAGGCCAGGAGCCTCAGGAGGGCCGTCCCGG
>BBBL01000140.1 GCA_001311545.1 Thermus kawarayensis JCM 12314
CTCTCCCTGGCCCTCCTCAAGCCCCCGGGGGCCTTGGGGGCCGACGTGGCCGTGGGGGACGGGCAGGCCCTGGGGCTTCCCATGGGGTTTGGCGGCCCCCACTTCGGCTTTCTCGCCACCCGGAAGGCCTTCGTGCGCCAGCTTCCGGGAAGGCTCGTCTCCGAGACCGTGGACGCCGAGGGCAGGCGGGGCTATATCCTCACCCTCCAGGCCCGGGAGCAGTACATAAGGCGGGCCAAGGCCAAGAGCAACATCACCACCAACGCCCAGCTCACCGCCCTCATGGGGGCCATGTACCTGGCGGCCCTGGGCCCCGAGGGGCTTAGGGAGGTGGCCCTGAAGGGGGTGGCCATGGCCCACCGGCTTCGGGCCCTTCTCCTGGAGATCCCCGGGGTCCTTCCCTTCACCCCGGAGCCCTTCTTCAACGAGTTCGCCCTGAGGCTTCCCCGGGACCCCGCGGCGGTGCGCCGGGCCTTGGCCCAAAGAGGCTTCCACGGGGCCACCCCGGTGCCCGGGGAGTACGGGGAGAACCTGGCCCTCTTCGCCGCCACCGAGCTTCACGAGGAGGGGGACCTCTTGGCCTTCCGGGAGGCCCTTAGGGAGGTGCTGGCATGAGCTATCCCCTGATCTTTGAACGGAGCCGCAAGGGAAGACGGGGCCTGAGGCTGGTCAAGGAGGTCCCCAGGGCGGAGGACTTCCTCCCCAAGGAGCACCTCAGGGAAACCCCTCCCCGGCTTCCCGAGGTGGACGAGCTCACCCTGGTGCGCCACTACACCAACCTCTCCCGCCGCCAGGTGGGGGTGGACACCACCTTCTACCCCTTGGGGTCCTGCACCATGAAGTACAACCCCAAGCTCCACGAGGAGGCGGCGAGGCTCTTCCAAGACCTCCACCCCTACCAGGACCCTAAGACGGCCCAGGGGGCTTTGGCCCTCATGTGGGAGCTCGGGGAGTACCTCAAGACCCTCACCGGCATGGACGCCATCACCTTAGAGCCCGCCGCCGGGGCCCACGGGGAGCTCACCGGGATCCTGATCATCCGCGCCTACCACGAGGACCGGGGGGAGGGGAGGACGAGGAGGGTGGTCCTCGTGCCCGACTCCGCCCACGGCTCCAACCCCGCCACCGCCAGCATGGCGGGCTACCAGGTGAAGGAGATCCCCTCGGGGCCCGACGGCGAGGTGGACCTCGAGGCCCTTAAGCGGGAGCTCGGCCCCCACGTGGCCGCCCTCATGCTCACCAACCCCAACACCTTAGGCCTCTTTGAGAGGCGCATCCTGGAGATCGCCAGGCTCTGCAAGGAGGCCGGGGTCCAGCTCTACTACGACGGGGCCAACCTCAACGCCATCATGGGCTGGGCCAGGCCCGGGGACATGGGCTTTGACGTGGTCCACCTGAACCTCCACAAGACCTTCACCGTGCCCCACGGCGGGGGCGGTCCGGGCTCCGGCCCGGTGGGGGTGAAGGCCCACCTCGCCCCCTACCTTCCCGTGCCCCTGGTGGCGAAGGGCGAGGAGGGCTTCTACCTGGACTTCGGGCGGCCCAAGAGCATCGGGCGGGTCAAAGCCTTCTACGGGAACTTCCTGGCCCTGGTGCGGGCCTGGGCCTACATCCGCACCCTGGGGCTCCCCGGCCTGAAGAAGGCCGCGGCCCTCTCCGTGCTCAACGCCCGTTACCTGAAGGAACTCCTCAAGGAGAAGGGCTACCGGGTGCCCTACGATGGGCCCACCATGCACGAGTTCGTGGCCCAGCCGCCTTCGGGCTTCCGCGCCCTGGACCTCGCCAAGGGGCTTTTGGAGCTCGGCTTCCACCCGCCCACGGTCTACTTCCCCTTGATCGTCAAGGAGGCCCTCATGGTGGAGCCCACGGAGACCGAGGCCAAGGAGACCCTCGAGCCTTCGCCGAGGCCATGGGGGAGCTTCTAGAGAAGCCCAAGGAGTGGCTGGAAAACGCCCCCTACACCACCCCGGTCCGCCGCCTGGACGAGCTTAGGGCCAACAAGCACCCCAAGCTCACGTATTTTGACGAGGGGTGAGCCAGTCCTTTTGGGGCCCCCGTTGCGGCAAAAGCCGCAACGGGGCACTTAAGAAGGGGGCGGGGTGTGGGCCCCGCCCCCCCGGGCTTCAGCCTACTTCTCCACGGGTAGGTTGGCCCCGGTCCAGGCCTTGAAGCCGCCCAGGATGCTCTTCACGTTGTAGCCCTGGCCCCGGAGGAAGACCAGGCCCATGGCCCCCCGGTGTCCGATGCCGCAGTAGATGATGATGGGCTTGCCCTTGGGGATCTCGCCGATCCTCTTGGGCAGGTCGCGGATGGGGATGTTCACCGCACCGGGGATGCGGCCGTCCTTGAACTCGCTGGGCTCCCGCACGTCCAGGATGAAGACGTCCAGGGTGTCCATCATCTGCTTGGCGGCGGCGGGCTGGATGCCGTAGAAGTCGGCGGGGAGGGCGGTGAGGAAGTTGCCCAGCTCCCGCACCGTCAGGGCGGAGAAGGTGGCGGTGGTCGCCTGTGCCAGCACCGGAATCGCCGCCAAAAGCCCTAACCAAGCCAGCTTCTTCATGCCTTTCATGACCCACCTCCTTATTCCCTAGGGCCTTAAGCCCTAAAGGCCCAGTCCTTGCCACTGGCCCACCAGGACCCAGAGGGCCCTGAGGCCGGCCGCCGCCACGAGCCCCGCCCAGGGGGCGAGGCGTTCCTTGCCGAAGACCCCAAGCCCCGAGAGAAGGAAGAGGAAGAAGGGCAGGCCTCCCTCCTTCAGGAAGTGGCCCCGGGCCTCCGAGGAGAGGGTGAGGGGGTAGAGCAGGGCCAGGAAGAGGACCGCCCCCATGGCCATCCTCAAGGGGGCCTTGGACCAAGGGCTTCCCAGGAGGGCCGCCAGGCTAGGGCCAGGCCCAAAGCGGTGAGGGGGAAGACCCCCGCCAAGAGGGCGTTCCACAAGGGGCGGTTCAGGTTCACCGCCAGGGCCATCCCGGGGTAGCCCAAGGCCACCAGGCTAAAGAGGAGGAGGCCCCAGGCTAGGAGTTTTCTAGGCCCTTTGCCAGGTAAAGGAGCCCCGCCGAGAGGAAGGAAAGGGCAAGCCCCCAGGAGCCCCACCAGATGGGGCTTTGGGGATGGAAGGAAAGGAAGAGCCAGATGTGGGTGAAGCGGAAGCGGGCCGGAGACTCGGCCCAAAGCACCAGAAGATCTAAGGCGATGAGGAGGAGGGCGAGGAGGGTGTAGCGCCTGGCCTCTTCCTGGCCTTTCAGGTGCAGCAAGGCCGCCAGGAAGGCCATCCCCCCGCCAGCCCCACCAGGACGAAGTGCAGGGCGTTGGTCCAGTGCCAAAACTCCCCAGCGTTGGGCAGACCGTAAAACTCAGTCATGGCGCACCTCGCTTTCCCGGGTAAGCCCCTTTTTGGAAGGAGCGTTGAGGTAGAAGAGCTTGGGCCTCGTGCCCAGCTCCCCCCGCAGGACGTCCACCCTCCCGGCCTCCTTCAGGGCCTTGACCACGGGGCTTTCCGGGTCGTCCAGGTCCCCGAAGGCCCGGCAGTTCGTGGGGCAGGTTTCCACGCAGGCGGGGAGCCGCCCCTTGTCCAGGCGGTGGGCGCAGAAGGTGCACTTGTCCACGTAGCCTGGGGATGCAGGTAGCGGGCCTCATAAGGGCAGGCGGCCACGCAGGCCCCGCAGGCGATGCACTTTTTGGGGTCCACCAGTACCAGGCCGTCCTCCCTTTGGTAGCTCGCCCCCGTGGGACAGACGGGGACGCAAGGGGGGTTTTGGCAGTGGAGGCACTGCTCGGGCCGGAACTCCACCACAAGGTCGGGGAAAACCCCCAGTTCCCGCTCCCGGATCCAGAGGCGGAAGCTCCTGGGGGCACCTCGTTCTCCATCTTGCAGGCCACGGCGCAGGCGGCGCAGCCCACGCAGAGGCTTAGGTCTATGGTCATGGCGTACCGGGCCATCACATCCTCCTTTCCTCCAAAGGACGGCGGGCCAGGGAGGCCAGGGAGGGGAGCCTGGGCCTTTCCGCCCTCTCCAGCTTCACGAAGTTCACCCTCAGGCCCGCCCCGCCGGAGATGGGGTCCAGCTTGTACCGGGTCTGGAGGTAGTTGTCCGAGGCTCCCCGGCCGTGGGCCACCTTCATCAGGGGGGCCTTGTGGCCGAAGCCGTGGACAGGTAGACGCAGTCCCTGCGGATGCGCTCCGTGGCCTTGACCCGCACCGGGCCCTCCCGGACGCCGTCTTGGTTCACCAGGTAGGCGTAGTCCCCGTTTTTCAGGCCGAGCTTACGGGCTTCCTCGGTGTGGACCCAGACCTCGTTTTCCGGGTCCATCTCCATGAGGACCAGTTGTTCTGGGTACGGGCGAAGGTGTGCACGGGGCTACGGCCGTAGAGGAGGCGGTAGAAGCCTGGGGTGGGGGCTCGGGGGGCGTGTAGACGGGAAGGGGCTGGTGCCCGGCCTGCTTGAAGGCCTGGCAGTAAAGCTCAATCTTTCCCGAGGGGGTACCGAAGGGCAGGCGCCCCTCCTTTTCCCAGTCCGTAAGCCAGGGTTTCCCCTTCTGGACCAGGGTGCCCATGCCCTTCAGGGTTTCTAGGTCAAGGCCGATGCTTTGCAGGCGGGTGTCCAGGTACTCCTCAATGCCCTTCCAGGGGAAGTACTGCTCCAGGCCGAGCCTGAGGCCCAGCTCCCGGGCGATCCACCAGCCCGGCCTGGTGTCAAAGAGGGGCTCGTGGGCGGGCACCCGGAGCTCTATGAAGGGGGTCTTGTGGGCCACGGCCACCAGGTCGTCGTAGCGCTCCAGGTAGGTGGCCTCGGGCAGGATCACATCCGCCCACATCACGTGCTCCTGGGGCAGGACGTCTATGGCCACGTAAAGGTCCAGCCTCTTCAGGGCCTCCTTGGTGCGGGGCACGTTGGGGATGGAGTGGAAGAGGTTGATGCCGTAGGCCAGGAGCTTTGATGGGGTAGGGCTCCCCGGTGATCATGGGTTCAATGAGCTCCTGGATGGCCGTGGTCCTGGCGAAGAACTTGCCCTTGTCGGCACGGGGGCGGAAGCTTCCGGCTCGTGGTCGCCCCCTGCGGGGCCGGAGCAT
>BBBL01000141.1 GCA_001311545.1 Thermus kawarayensis JCM 12314
CTACCCCGATGCCCTCTACCGGGAGGCCGGGGCCGAGCTTGCGGAGCGAGGAGAGCTCCTAAAGGGCGCCAACCTCCTCTTCACCGTCCAGCCCCCTTCGGAGGACCTGATTCAGGCCTTGGAGCCCGGGGCCATCGTGGTGGGCTTTGTGCAGGCCCACAAGAACGTGGAGCTGGTGAGGGCTTTGGCCGCCAAAAAGGCCACGGTGATCGCCATGGAGCTCATCCCCCGCATCACCCGGGCCCAGAGCATGGACGCCCTGTCCAGCCAGGCCACGGTGGCGGGGTACCTGGCGGCCATCCACGCGGCGAGGCTTTCCCCCCGGTTCTTCCCCATGCTCACCACGGCGGCGGGCACCATCCGCCCCGCCAAGGTGATGGTCATGGGGGTGGGGGTGGCGGGGCTCATGGCCATCGCCACCGCCAAGCGCTTAGGGGCCCAGGTCTTCGCTTACGACGTGCGGAAGGCGGCCTTGGAGCAGGCCCTCTCCCTTGGGGCCAAGCCCATTGAGCTTCCCATCAGCGCCGAAGGGGAGGGGGGCTACGCCCGCGAGCTCACCGAGGAGGAAAAGCGCATCCAGCACGAGGCCCTGCGGGAGCAGGTGGCGGGGATGGACGTCCTCATCACCACGGCCCAGGTGCCGGGCCGCCGGGCTCCCATCCTCCTCACCGAGGACATGGTGGAGAGGCTCAAGCCCGGCACGGTGGTGGTGGACCTGGCCGCCGAGTCGGGGGGCAACTGCGTCCTCACCCAGCCGGGGGAGGTGGTGGAGGTCCGGGGGGTGCGGGTCTATGGCCCCCTGAACCTCCCCAGCGAGCTTGCGGTACATGCCTCGGAGATGTACGCCAAGAACCTTTTGAACCTTTCCAGCCTCCTTGTGGAGAAAGGCGAGTTCGCTCCCCAGTGGGAGGACGAGATCGTCCGGGCTGCCTCCTCATGAAGGAGGGCGAGGTCCTGCACGGGCCCACCAAGGCCCTTCTGGGAGGTGCGTGATGGAGTTTGGCTTCTGGTCTGCGCTTTACATCTTCGTGCTCACCGCCTTTTTGGGCTACGAGCTCATCACCCGGGTGCCGTCATCCTCCACACCCCCTTGATGTCGGGTTCCAACTTCATCCACGGGGTGGTGGTGGTGGGGGCCATGGTGGTCTTGGGCCACGCGGAAACCGGACTGGAGAAGGTGATCGGCTTCCTGGGGGTGATCCTGGGAGCGGCCAACGCCGCGGGCGGTTACGCCGTCACGGTGCGCATGCTAGAGATGTTTGAGAAGAAGCCCGGCAAGGGGGGTGGTCAGTGATGGACCTCATCCAGGCGGCCTACTTCGTGGTGGCCATTCTCTTCATCGTGGGCCTGAAGCGCATGGCCCACCCCACCACCGCAAAAAGCGGCATCGTCTGGGCGGGATGGGGCATGGTCCTGGCCGTGCTGGCCACCTTCTTCTGGCCCGGGATGGGGAACTTCGCCCTCTTGCTCCTGGCCGTTCTCCTGGGCTCGGCGGTGGCCTGGTGGGCGGCCGTGAAGGTGGCCATGACGGACATGCCCCAGATGGTGGCCATCTACAACGGCATGGGGGGTGGGGCCGCCGCCACCATTGCCGCCGTGGAGCTTTTGAAGGGGGCCTTTGAAAACCAGGGGCTCATGGCCCTGGCCATCCTGGGAGGCTGATCGGCAGCGTGGCCTTCACGGGAAGCCTCATCGCCTTCGCCAAGCTCCAGGGGATCATGAGAAGCCGCCCCATCCTCTTCCCCGGGCAGAAGGTGGCGAACGCCCTGCTCCTGGCCGCGACCTTCCTCTTGGGGCTTTCCCTCCTTTGGAACGACGCCACGCCCAGCATCGTCCTCTTCTTCCTCCTGGCCTTGGCCTTCGGCATCCTCATGACCCTTCCCATCGGCGGCGGGGACATGCCCGTGGCCATCTCCTTCTACAACGCCTTCACGGGGATGGCCGTGGGCTTTGAGGGCTTCGCTGTGGGCAACCCCGCCTCATGGTGGCGGGCACCCTGGTGGGGGCGGCGGGCACCCTCCTCACGGTGCTCATGGCGAGGGCCATGAACCGCTCGGTCTGGAGCGTGCTGGTGGGGGGCTTTGGGGTGGAGCAGGAGGCTTCCGAGGTCAAGGGGAGCCTCAAGCCCATTGACGTGGAGGACGCCGCCGTCATGCTGGCCTACGCCAGCAAGGTGGTCTTCGTGCCGGGCTACGGCATGGCCCTTTCCCAGGCCCAGCACAAGGTGAAGGAGCTGGCGGACCTCCTCGAGGCCCGCGGGGTGGAGGTGAAGTTCGCCATCCACCCGGTGGCCGGGCGCATGCCCGGGCACATGAACGTCCTCCTGGCGGAGGCGGGGGTGGACTACGACAAGCTCAAGGACCTGGAGGAGATCAACCCCGAGTTCCCCACCGTGGACGTGGCCGTGGTCATCGGGGCTAACGACGTGGTGAACCCGGCTGCCCGCCGCCCGGGAAGCCCCCTTTACGGCATGCCCATCCTGGACGTGGACAAGGCCAAGAACGTCATCGTCATCAAGCGCGGGCAGGGCAAGGGCTTCGCCGGGGTGGAAAACGAGCTCTTCTACGCCGACAACACCCGCATGCTCTACGGGGACGCCCAGAAGGTCCTCACCGAGCTGACCCAGACCTTGAAGAAGCTCTAAGTGCCCACGCCTTCTGCCAAGGCGCGCTCTTTGGGGCCCCCGTTGCGGCTTCCGCCGCAACGGGGTATACCACCCCATGCTGGCCCAGGCCAGCATGGGGGCCCCTAGGCGGGCTTCCCCGGGCCGGCAGGGCGAAGGAAAGCGGGATGAGTGGCCCCACCGCAGGGGGCTTCTTGACGCTTCCTGGGGCCTTTGGTATAGTGCTCTCTGCGGTCGGTCCGCGGTAGCTCAGCAGGTAGAGCGGCCGGCTGTTAACCGGTTGGTCGCAGGTTCGAGTCCTGCCCGCGGAGCCAGGTGGGGGCCTCTGGGGCCCTGGGTCTTTTCTTGGGGAGGGGAAAGGGGTATAATCCCTTTTCGTGCGGCCTGCCGGGCCCGGAAGGGAGGTGGAGATGCGCAAGTACGAGGTGAACATCGTCCTGAACCCCAACCTGGACCAGACCCAGCTCGCCTTGGAAAAGGAGATCGTCGCCAAGGCCCTCGAGGCCCACGGGGCCAGGGTGGGGAAGGTGGAGGAGTGGGGGATGCGCCGCCTGGCCTACCCCATCGCCAAGGACGCCCAAGGCTACTTCCTCTTCTACCAGGTGGAGATGCCCGAAGACCGGGTGAACGACCTGGCCCGGGAGCTTCGCATCCGCGACAACGTGCGCCGGGTCATGGTGGTCAAGGCCGCCGAGCCCTTCCTCTCCAAGGCGTAAACTGTTCTCATGGCCAGAGGCCTGAACCAAGTATTCCTCATCGGCACCCTCACCGCCCGCCCGGACATGCGCTACACCCAGGGGGGGCTGGCCGTCTTGGACCTTAGC
The DNA here is from genome assembly GCA_001311545.1 of Thermus kawarayensis JCM 12314. The sequence goes on from BBBL01000141.1 coordinate 3,448, forward strand.
CTCGCGGGCCAGGACCTTCTTCTGGACGAGTCCGGCCAGGAGAGGGAGGTCCCCTGGTACACCGGGTGCGCCTCCTGGGCCGCCAGGCGGAGATGTGGGGGGATGTTCTGGAGAAGGGCCAGCCCCTCTTCGTGGAGGGGCGGCTGGAGTACCGCCAGTGGGAGAGGGACGGGGAGAAGCGGAGTGAGCTCCAGGTGCGGGGAGAGTTCATTGACCCCCTGGAAGCCCGCCACCGGGAGACCGTGGAGGATGCCCGGGGCCAGCCCAGGCTTCGCCGCGCCTGAACCAGGTCCTCCTCATGGGCAACCTCACCCGCGACCCCGACCTCCGCTACACCCCCCAGGGGACGGCGGTGGTGCGCCTGGGCCTGGCGGTGAACGAGCGCCGCTTGCGCACCGGGGAGGAGAAGACCCACTTCGTAGAGGTTCAGGCCTGGAGGGAGCTCGCCGAGTGGGCCGGGGAGCTTAAGAAGGGCGACGGGCTTTTGGTCATCGGCCGTTTGGTGAACGACTCCTGGACCAGCTCCAGCGGGGAGAGGCGCTTCCAGACCCGTGTGGAAGCCCTCAGGCTGGAGCGACCCACCCGTGGGCCTGCCCAAGCCGGCGGAAGCAGGCCCCAATCTGTCCAGACGGGTGGGGTGGACATAGACGAAGGACTGGAAGACTTCCCGCCGGAGGAGGATTTGCCGTTTTGAACGCGAAGGACGCCAAACCCAAGAAGGAGGCGCAAAAGCGCCCCTCCAGGAGGGCCAAGGTGAAGGCCACCCTGGGGGAGTTTGACCTGAGGGACTACCGGAACGTGGAGGTGCTCAAGCGGTTCCTCTCGGAAACGGGGAAGATCCTTCCCCGCCGCCGCACGGGGCTTTCCGCCAAGGAGCAGCGCATCCTGGCCAAGACCATCAAGCGGGCCAGGATCCTGGGGCTTCTGCCCTTCACGGAAAAGCTGGTGCGCAAGTAGGGGGTGAACGGTGAAGGTCATCCTCTTGGAACCCCTGGAGAACCTAGGCGACGTGGGCCAGGTGGTGGACGTGAGGCCGGGCTACGCCAGGAACTACCTCCTGCCCCGGGGCCTGGCGGTCTTGGCCACCGAGAGCAACCTCAAGGCCCTCGAGGCCAAGATCCGCGCCCAGGCCAAGCGCCTGGCGGAGCGGAAGGCCGAGGCCGAGCGGCTTAAGGAGATCCTGGAGAACCTCACCCTCACCATCCCGGTGCGGGCGGGGGAGAACAAGATCTACGGCTCCGTCACCGCCAAGGACATCGCCGAGGCCTTGGCCCGCCAGCACGGCATCACCCTGGACCCCAAGCGCCTCCAGCTTTCCAAGCCCATCAAGGAGCTTGGGGAGTACGTGGTGCCCTACAAGCCCCACCCCGAGGTGCCCATCCAGCTCAAGGTGAGCGTGGTGGCCCAGTAGGCGAGGACCCGGCAGGCCGCTCCCCGCCTCCCCAGGGCGGGGGGTTTCCTTGGCGAGGAGGTGGGGCCCGAGCTCTTCCAGGCTTCCCACCCCCGAGAGGGACAGGGTGAGCTCCAGCTCCGCCAAAAAGTGGTCCAGAAGCGCCCCCACCCCTTCCTCCCCGCCCAGGCCAGGGCGTAGGCGTAGGGGCGTCCGAGGCCCACCGCCTGG
>BBBL01000142.1 GCA_001311545.1 Thermus kawarayensis JCM 12314
TCGGCCACTGAGATGGTGCCACGAAAGGAGGCGGTATGGGAAAACTAGGTAAGCTGGCGGTACTCGGTATAACCGCTTTGGGCCTGGCCCTGGCGGGTCCCCAGGACAACAGCCTGGTGGTTGGGGCCTCCCAGGAGCCAGGGTCTTGGCGGGAGACTTCCTGAGCGTCATCTCCAACCAGGCCATCAAGTTGGAGATCGAAGGTTACCTCTTCGCCCCCTTCATCGGCTTCAACGCCAACAGCGAGAACTTCCCCGTTCTGGCCACCGAGGTGCCCACCCTGCAGAACGGGCGCCTTCGGGTCACGGACATCGGCGGGGGCAAGAAGCGCCTGGAGATGGACCTCACCATCCGCCCGGACGCCAAGTGGTCCGACGGCAAGCCCATCACCACCGAGGACGTGCAGTTCTACTTTGAGGTGGGCAAGGCCAAGGGCATGCCGGTCCTTAACCCCGACTACTGGGAGCGGGTGAACCTCAGGGTCAAGGACGCCCGCAACTTCACCGTGATCTTTGAGCCCGCCTACTACTACGACACCTACGGCACCCCCATCGGCTACGCCCCAAGCACATCATGGGGCCCGAGTGGGAGAAGGTGAAGGCGGCGGCCCGGGGCCTGGACCCCGACAAGGACGCGGAGAAGCTCAACGAGCTCTACCGCAACTTCTTCCTCAAGTTCGCCACCCCCGCTAACCTCAACAAGGGGGCCATGGTCTACTCCGGGCCCTTCAAGCTGAAGCGCTGGGTGCCGGGGAACTCCATTGAGATGGAGCGGAACCCCAACTTCCCCATCAAGCCCGAGGGCGGGGAGAGCAAGTACGTGCAGAGGGTGGTCTACCGCTTCATCCAGAACACCAACTCCCTCATGGTGGCGGTGATCGGCGGCTCCATTGACGCCACCTCCAGCGTTTCCCTCACCTTTGACCAGGCCCGCTCCAAGCAGCTTACCTCCCGCGCCCCCGGCCGCTTTGACATCTGGTTCGTCCCCGGGGCCATCTGGGAGCACATTGACGTCAACAAGTTCTCCAACTGCCAGCAGGTGAAGGACCTGGGCCTGGACGATGTGCGCACCCGGCAGGCCCTTCTCTACGCCCTGAACCGGGAGGGCCTGGTGAAGGCCTTCTTTGACGGCCTCCAGCCCGTGGCCAACACCTGGATCGCCCCCGTCAACCCCCTCTTCAACCCCAACGTGAAGAAGTACGAGTTTGACCTGAAGAAGGCCGAGGCCCTCCTGGCCCAGATGGGCTGGCGGAAGGGCCCGGACGGCATCCTCCAGCGCACCGTGGGGGGCCGGACCGTGCGCTTTGAGATTGAGTACGTCACCACCGCGGGCAACGCCGTCCGCGAGCGCACCCAGCAGTTCTTCGCCGAGGACCTGAAGAGGATCGGCATCGCCGTCAAGATCAACAACGCTCCCTCCGCCGTGGTCTTCGCCGACGACTACATCCAGCGGGCCAGCGAGTGCAAGTGGACCGGGCTCTTTGAGTTCGCCTGGGTGTCTAGCCTTCAGGAGGACGGCTCCTTATTCCAGTACAAGAACCTGAACACCGGCACCATCCAGGTGCCCACCAAGGAGAACAACTACCAGGCCAGAACATCGGCGGCTGGCGCAACGACGAGTTTGACCGCCTGACGAGCCAGGCCGTGCTGGAGTTTGACGAGGCCAAGCGCAAGCAGCTCTTCGCCCGCGCCCAGGAGATTTGGGCGGAGGAGCTCCCGGCCCTCCCCCTCTACTTCCGCGCCAACCCCTACGTGGTGCGCAAGGGCCTGGTGAACTACGTGGCCAGCGCTTACGCCGGCGGCTTTGGCTACCCCGGCTGGAACGCCTGGGAGATCGGCTGGGAGAGCCGGGGCGCCGTGAAGAAGTGGGACCAGGCGAAGTACGCCCTTTCCCTCAAGTAGCCTGGGTGGTATAGTGGGGCCCGCTGGGGTTTTCCCAGCGGGCTTTTTAGTGGCATAAAGAGGAGGTACAAGCGTGTTCGCTTACACGGTGCGCAGGCTTTTGCAGATGGTCCCCCTGCTCCTGGCGGCCAGCGTGGTCATCTACACCCTCTTGGCCCTGCAGCCCGGGGACCCATTGGACGAGCTCAGGCGGCAGAACCCCCGCATGACCGCCGAGCAGTTTGAGGCCTTGAAGCGGGCCTACGGCCTGGACCAGCCCCTCCACATCCGCTACTTCAAGTGGCTCAACCGGGCCCTGCACGGCGACCTGGGCTACAGCCGCACCTACGGGATCCCGGCGGCGGAGTACATCTTCGCCCAGCGCCTGCCCAAGACGCTGCTGCTCTCGGGGCTGGCCTTGACCCTGGCCCTCTTGGTGGCCATCCCGGTGGGGGTGTTCTCGGCGGTGCGCCAGTACTCCCTGGCGGACTACGCCATCACCTTCCTCTCCTTCGTGGGCTTTTCCATGCCCGTCTTCTTCCTGGGCATCCTTCTCCTTTACCTCTTCGCCATATGGCTTCCCGACCACATTCCGGGGTTCCCCCGCTTTCCCACCGGGGGAGTGCCGGGGGTGCTTTGGGAGGACGTGCGCTCCGGGGCGGTGAGCCTGTGGGAGTACCTGGGGCAGTGGGCCTGGCACCTGATCCTGCCGGTGATCGCCCTGTCCTCCTTGCAGATGGCCGAGTGGACCCGGTTCATGCGGGCCTCTCTCCTGGAGGTGCTTTCCCAGGACTACATCCGCACCGCCCGGGCCAAGGGGCTTTCCGAGCGGGTGGTGCTCTACAAGCACGCCTTGAGGAACGCCCTCATCCCCATCGTGACCCTGGTGGGCCTGGCCATCCCTGGGGTTTTGGGAGGAGCCACCATCACCGAGACCATCTTTAGCTATCCCGGCATGGGACGGGCCATCTTTGACGCCCTGGTGGAGAAGGACTACAACGTGGCCATGGCGGCCCTGGCCTTTTTGGCCCTCATGACGGCCCTTTTCAACCTTTTGGCCGACCTGGCCTATGCGGTGGTGGACCCCCGCATCCGCTACAGCTAGAGGTGAACTGTGGCGACCGCAACCGTTTCCGCCAAACCCCGCACCTTTTTTTAGCCTCTTTTGGCGCCGCCTGAGGCGGCACCGGATGGCCATGGCGGGCCTGGTGGTCATCGTCCTCCTTATCCTTATGGCCATCTTCGCCCCCTGGCTTGCCCCCTACGACCCCACGGCCCAGCCCACCGGAGAGGACGTGGGCCAGTACTACTTCAATCCCCCTTCCCGGGAGCACCTTCTGGGCACGGACGACCTGGGGCGGGACGTCCTCTCCCGCATCATCTACGGCTCCCGCATCTCCTTGCTGGTGGGCTTCGCCGTGGCCTTTTCCAGCGTCATCCTGGGGACCATCATGGGCACCCTGGCGGGGTACTTCTCCGGCAGGCCCCTCCGCTTCTACCTGGGTCCCTTGCGCCGGGAAAGGGAGGGGTTTTACCCCTGGACCTTCGCCCTTTGGCGGGTCTTCTCCTGGTTCCTCTACTACGGGGTCCTCTACCTGGCCCTCTCCATCGCCTGGGCCTTGGCCAAGGACGGCCTACGGGCCGGGAGCCCGGGAAGCTACCTGGGCTTCGGCCTCACCCTGGCCGTGGTGCTCTACGCGGCCTGGTATGGCCTCAAGGGACAGATCCGCCTGGACCTGGACGTGGCCATCAGCCGCCTCATTGACTTCATGCTCACCATCCCCACCCTGCCCTTGCTCCTGGTCCTCTCGGCCCTCCTTCGCGACCCGGGGGTGAAGGTGGGGCAGTGGGCGCAAGGCGTCTTCGGCGACGCCGCCAGCGTCTTCATCATCATCACCATCCTGGTCCTCTTCGGCTGGCTGGGCACGGCCCGGCTGGTGCGGGGGAATATCCTCTCCCTGAGGGAGCAGGACTACGTGACCGCCGCCCAGGCCCTGGGGGCCACCGACGCCCGCATCATGTTCCGCCACCTGGTGCCCAACACCCTGGCCCCCTTGATCGTGCAGGCCACCCTGCAGATCGGCGGGGCCATCCTTACTGAGGCGGCCCTCTCCTTCCTGGGATTCGGCATCCAGCCCCCGGTGGCCACCTGGGGCAACATGCTCACCAACGCCCAGGAGTACATCTTCACCGCCCCCTGGCTCGCCTTGCCGCCCGGGTTCATGATCTTCATCACCGTCCTGGCCTTCAACTACCTGGGAGACGGCCTCCGGGATGCCCTGGACCCGAGGAGCAGGCTCTAAGGCCACCCCATCCTGCCGCGCCGGGATGGGGCTCCAAAGAGGGCCTGAGCTTGGCCTCGGGGTAGGCGGCTTCCACGAAATAGAGGCCGTGGGCCGGGGCGCTGGGGCCTGCCAGGCGGCGGTCCCCGGTTTCCAGGATGGCCTTCAGGCTCTCGGGGGGCCGTTTCCCCAGGCCCACCTCCAAAAGGGTGCCCACCATGCCCCGCACCTGGCCCCGGAGGAAGCTTTTCCCCCGGAAGTAAAGGCGCACCTCGAGGCCCCCTTCCCCCTCCACCTCCTCCACCCTGGCCTCCAAGAGCTCCCGTACCCCTTCCCGGGTCTCCTCCTTGGCGAAGCCCAGGAAGTTGTGCCGTCCCAGGAGGAGGGGCAGGGCCTCCCACATGGCGGAGAGGTCCAGGGGCGGCTTGAGCCAAAGCGCCCGGTGGCGCAAGAGGGGGGAAGGGTGGGGCCTCTGGAGCACCCGGTAGCGGTAGGCCCGCCAGAGGGCGTCCTTGCGGGCGTGAAAGTCCTTGGCCACCTCCAGGGCCCCCACCACCTTGAGGTCCTCGGGGAGGAGGCGGTTCAGGGCCTCGGGCACCTTCTCCACCGGGATCCCGCTTTCCACGTCCACGTGGAAGGGCATGGCCAGGGCGTGCACCCCGGCGTCGGTGCGTCCGGCGGCCACGGCCTTGGGGAGGGCGCTGATCCGGAGCAGGGCCTTTTCCAGCTCGCCCTGCACGGTGCGCAACCCCTCCCTTTGCCGCTGGAGCCCGGCGAAGTGGGTGCCTCGTACTCGGCGAGGAGGAGCAGGCGGCGCACGGCCCCAGCTTAATCCGCGCCCACGGGGGTTTTGGAGGTGGCCCTCCGACGGGCCAGCCCTCC
>BBBL01000143.1 GCA_001311545.1 Thermus kawarayensis JCM 12314
CCCGGGACCGCCCCCCAAAGCCCCCCGGCCAGGGCGGCGGCCAGGATGGCCAGGGGCAGGACGAGCCACCTGGGGCCCTCCACGTAGACCCCCACCAGCATGGCGGCGATGGCCCCCAGGATGAGCTGCCCCGGGGCGATGTTGAAGAGGCCGCCCCTGAAGCCTAAGGCCACGGAAAGCCCGGTGAAGATGAGGGGGGTGGCCAGGAGGAGGCTTTGCAGGAGCCCGGAGGGGTTCACCAGGGGGCTATAGAGGAGCTGGTAGGTGTAGGTGATGAGGTCCAGCTTGAGCATGAGGCCTTCCCGGAGGTTCTGGGCCTCCCCCAGGTTCTCCTTGAGGAGGGCCACGATGACCCCCCCCAGGAGGGAGGCGAGGAGGAGGGAGAAGACCGGCACCACCACCCCCCGCCTGCGCACCAGAAAGGCGAGCCCCCCCGGGGAGTAGACCCGGGCCAGGAGGAGGAGGTAGAGGCCGTAGGCCAAGGTGGCGTAGCTTCCGAGGCCAAGGCTGTAGCGGCGCAAAAGGGGCCTTTCCGCCCCGGCGTTCACCTGGGCCACGCTCCCCTGGAAGAGGAAGTAGGTGAGGAGGAAAAGCCCGAGGCCCAAAGCCCCGGCCCAGGAGAGCCCCCGGACGCCGCCCGGGTCCAGGGGAGGAGAAGGCTTAAGGAAAGCCAGGCCAAGGAGAGGTAGGAGACGGGGTAGAGCCAGGCGTCCTGGTAGCCCTGGGGCAGGCTTCCCTGGGGCAGGTGGTGGCCGAAGGGGCTTAGGAGGACCCCCTCGCCGCCGAAGGTCCGGTGGGGCACGGCCCAGGGGGCCAGGTACCAGAGGAGGAGGGTGAGGCCCCCTCCCAAAAGGGCCAGAAGCCCCAGTCGCATGCGGTCCGTCAACACGCCGAGGATTTTACCCCAAGGGGGTGGCCCTTCGTGCTAGACTTCCCTCGTGGCGGTTTCCCCCGAGGAGAAGGCCAAAAGGGTGCGGCGCATGTTCTCGGAGATCGCCCCCCGCTACGACCTCTTAAACCGCCTCCTCTCCTTCGGGGCGGACCTCTCCTGGCGCAGGCGGGCGGTGGCCTTGGCCCTGGAGAAGGCCCCAAGGCGCATCCTGGACCTGGCCACGGGCACCGGGGACCTGGCCCTCATGCTCAAGGCCCGGGCTAAGGGGGCGGAGGTGGTGGGGGCGGACTTCGCCCCGCCCATGCTGGAAATCGCCCGCAGGAAGGCCCAGGCCCGGGGCCTCGAGGTCCTTTTCCAGGAGGCGGACGCCCTTTCCCTCCCTTTCCCGGAGGGAAGCTTTGACGCCGTGACCGTTGCCTTCGGTTTCCGGAACTTCGCCGATTACCGGAAGGCCCTTTCCGAGCTTTTCCGGGTCCTGGCCCCCGGGGGGAGGCTGGTGGTCCTGGAATTCCCCCCGCCCCCCAGGGGCGCCTTCGGCCTGGTGTACCGGGTCTACTTCGGGCGGGTCCTCCCCTTCCTAGGGGGGTGATCTCGGGGAGTTTTGGGGCCTACCGCTACCTGCCGGAAAGCGTCTACGCCTTCCCCGCCCCCGAGGCCCTGAAGGCGATGATGGAGGAGGCGGGGTTTTCCGTGCGCTACGAGCTCCTCACCTTCGGGGTGGCGGCCATCCACGTGGGGGACAAGCCCTAAAGCCCCGCCGCCTCCTCTAGCTCCTCGTCGGAGGGGATTCTCCCCTCCTTGAGGGCTTCCACCAGAAAGCGGCTCATCCTCCCCAGGGCGTCCCGCACCCGGCGCCACGCCTCCGGGGGCCCGCCCGAGGGGTCGGGGAAGGAGACGTGGCGCTTCTCCGTCTTTGCGGGGTAGGCGGGGCAGGCCTCCTTGGCCTGGTCGCACACGGTGAGAACCAGGTCAAAGCTCCAGGGGTCGGGGACCTCAAAGAGGGTTTTGGAAAAGTGCCCCGAGAGGTCCAGCCCCACCTCGGCCATCACCGCCTTGGCCTCCTCCTTCACCCGGGTCTTTTCCGTGCCTGCGGAGTGGACCTCGAGGGCCACCCCGAGCTCCCCCGCCCAGTGCCGGAGCCAGGCCTCGGCCATCTGGCTGCGGGCCGAGTTGTGGGTGCAGAGGACGAGGAGGCGCATCTTCTAAGAGCCTAGGGCCCTTTTTCAGCTTTTGGTCAGGCGCCCCTCCAGCTCCTCCACCTTTCCGGCCAGGACCGCAAGGCCTTTGCGCCAGAAGTCCGGGCTTTCCAGGTCAAAGCCGAAGCGCAGGGCGAGCTCCTTGGCGGGGTACATGCCGGACTCGGCCAAAAGGTCCTCGTACCGCTCGGCGAAGGCGGGGTCCTCTTTGGCCTTCTGGTAGACGGAAAGCCCGAAGAGGAGGCCGAAGGTGTAGGGATAGTTGTAGAAGTCGGCCCCGTAGTAGTGCCCCTTCACCGCCCACATGTAGGGGTGGCGGGTGCTCAAGGCCTCCCCGTAGGCCTCCTCCTGGGCCTTGACCATGAGCTCCTTGAACTCCCTTGGGGAAAGCTCCCGGGCCTTCCGCCGCGCAAACACCCAGGACTCAAAGAGGAAGCGGCTATGGATATCCACCACCACCTGGGCCGCCCCCTGGAGGTAGGTGTCCAGGATGAGGAGGCCCTCCTCGGGGGAGGCCTCCTTCAGGGCCGCCTCCACCACCAGGGTCTCGTTCATGATGCTGGCCGTCTCCGCCAGGGTCATGGGCACCTTCCTCAGGGAGGCCGGGACCCGGGCCAGGGCCAGGTTGTGGTAGGCGTGGCCCAGCTCGTGGGCCAGGGTGGACACCGACTCAAAGCTCTCCTCGTAGTTGGCGAGGATGAGGCTTTTCCCCCCACCCCTCGGCATGCAGTAGGCCCCGCCCACCTTGCCCTTCCGGGGCAGGAGGTCCATCCAGCGCTCGCGGAAGGCCTCCTCGGCCACCTGCGCGGCCCTCGGGACCAGGGCGGAGAGCTTTTCCGGGACGAAGTCCCGGGCCTCCTCCAGGGTCCAGCGCCTCCCCCGGCCCAGGGGGGCGAAGAGGTCCCACCAGTCCAGGCGCTCCTTCCCCAGGGCCCTGGCCTTGAGGAGGTAGTAGCGGCGGAAGAGGGGGAGGCTTTCCCTCACCGCCTCCAGCATGGCGTGGAGGGCCTTCCGGGTGATGCGGTTCCGGAAGAGGGTGGGCTCGAGGTCGTCCCGGTACCCCCGCCTGCGGTTTAGGACCGAGGCCTCCCCCTTGACCCCGTTTAGGGCGAAGGCCAGGGGCACCTCGTGGGCCTCCCAGGCCTTGAGCTCGGCCTCGTAGGCCTTTCTCCGCACCGCCTCCTCGGGGTGGAAGTAGAGGTTCCGCACCTTGGCCATGGGCATCTCCTCCCCGTCCACGGAGGCGGTGATCTGGCTGGTGAGGCTTTCGTGGAGCTTGTCCCAGGCCCGCCTGCCCGAGAGGGAAAGCTCCGCCGCCAAAACCTCCTCCCCCTCGGCCATCATGTGGAGGGCCTCCTCCTTGGCCTCCTCCACCAGGAGACGGTAGGGCCCCGCCTCCTCGGGGTCCTTTAGGGCCAGGTAGCGGGTGAGGCGGGGCTTAAGGCGCTGGAAGTCCAGGAAGAGGATCTCCAGCTCGGAGAGCTTGGCCGAGGCGGCCTCGTCCTGGGTGTCTGCGGTGAAGCGGGCGTAGAGGTAGGCCCGAAGGGGGGTGGCCTCCTCCAGGAGGGCGTCTAGGGCGGAGAGGACCTCGGGGAGGGGGGCTTCCCGCTCCAAAAGCTCCTTGAGCCCGCCGATCCTCCCCTTCAGGCCCTCCCAGGCCCGCTGGAACTCGGGGCTTTCCAGACCGGGGAAGAGGGGGGTGAGGTCCCAGGTGGTTTCCATAGGCCCCACTATACCTGACCCGCGGGTCACCCCTTGGAAAGCGTAAACTGAGGGCCTATGCCGGAGGAGTTTCCCGTCAAGGTGCGTGTGGAGGTCCGTTTCCGGGACCTGGATCCCCTGGGGCACGTGAACAACGCGGTCCACCTTTCCTACATGGAGCTGGCCCGCATCCGCTACTTCCAGCGGATCTCCCCGGATTGGCTGGAGGAGGGCCACTTCGTGGTGGCCCGGATGGAGGTGGACTACCTCAGGCCCATCCTCCTGGGGGACGAGGTCTTTGTGGGGGTGCGCACCTGGGGATCGGCCGCTCCAGCCTGCGGATGGAGCACCTCATCACCGCCAACGGGGAACCGGCCGCCAAGGGCCTGGGCGTCCTGGTCTGGCTGGAAGGGGGTAGGCCGGCCCCCATCCCCCAAGGGGTGCGGGCGCGCATCGCCGAGGTGGAGGGGAGGCCTCTTTCTGCGCTTTCTTCCAGGAGCGAGACGGGAGGGCCATGATTCTGCTATCCTAAAAGCCGGATGACCACAGAGGAACGCCTCTACAAGCTGGAGGGCATTGTGGAGGGGGTCATGGCCGTCCTCCCCGACCGGGTATCCGCCCTGGAGGCCAGGATGGACCTCCTCCGCCAGGAGGTGAAGGGGGAGATCGCTGGCCTTCGGCAGGAGGTGAAGGGGGAGATCGCCGCGCTGCGCCAGGAGGTAAAGGCCGAGATCAACACCGCCTTCAACAAGGCCATGCTCTACTTCACGGCCATCGCGGTGGCGCTTGGGGTTCTCTCCCTTTGGCGCTAGCCTCAGGACGAGCCCCGGAGAAGGACCACCGTGACCCCGTGCCCTCCCTCGTGGGGCGGGGCGTCGGCGAAGCCTCCACCCGCTTGTCCCGGCGGAGGGCCTCCCGGATGGCCTGCCTTAAGGCCCTGTGCCCTTGCCGTGGAGGAGGCGGAGGGTGGGGAGGCCCAAGGCGCGGGCCTCCTCCAGGGCCCGGTCCACCTCCAGAAGGGCCTCCTCCACCGTGAGGCCCCGAAGGTCCACCTCCTTCACCTCCCGGCCGGGCTTGGCGAGGAGGGGTCTGGGCGGGGTCTCCTGGGGAAGGGGCCTGAGCTCCTTGGCCTTCAGGCTCATCTTCAGAGGCCCCACCTGCACCAAGGCCTCCTCCCCCCTGAGCTCCAAAAGGCGGCCCCTTTTGCCCAGGGAGGCCACCTCCACCATCTGCCCCGGGGAAAGCCCAGGGGGCGGGGG
>BBBL01000144.1 GCA_001311545.1 Thermus kawarayensis JCM 12314
CGGGGGGTGGGGAAGCGGGAGTGGACGGTGGGTATAGCGCGAGGAGCTCCTCCCGGCTGAGGTGGGCCATCCGGGCCGGGGGCCTTCTCCGCTTAGGGAGCTCCCCTCGGTAAAGCCAAAGGAACCAGGCGCTGGCGAGCCCCGCCACGAGCCTCGGCCAGAAGGGGAGGTCTAGGGCCTTGAGGCCCAGGATCTTTCCCCCGTCCGCCAGGTAGGTGTACCCGTAGACCAGGCGCACCTCGGGGTCTTCGGCCACCTTCTCCGCCACCTTCCGGAGGCTTCGCCGCAGGTGGCGGACCGCCTCAAAGGGGGCGAGCTCCATGAGCCTTTGGCTTTCCAGGTGGAGCTCAAAGGCGGGCACCCCCGGGGACAGGCCGGGGAGGGCGGGCCCCGGAAAGGGCTTCTTCTCCAGGCGGAAGAGGTCAAAAGGCCCAAGGCCCGCCCGCACCACCCCGTGCCTCCGGTTGTACCGCTCCTCAAACCCCTGGAGGCCCCGGATGAGGGCGAGCCTGGGGGTGAGGGGCCTTAGGGCGAGCTCGTCCAGGGGGACGGGCCGGTAGCCCAGGGAGCGCATCTTGGGGAGGGCGATTTCCAGGAGGCGCAGGGTGCGCTCGGGGCCGTCGTGGAGGAGGACCACGCTTCCCGGGCGCAGGTAGTAGAGAAGCCTCTCCGCCAGGGCCTCGGGGGGGAGGGGGAGCCAGTCCTTGCCCTCCAGGTCCCAAAGGGCCACGCGCTTTCCCAGGAGGCGGGCGAAGAGGCGGGTGAAGGGGGTGTGGAGCCCGTGGGGGGGCCGGTAGTAGCGCCCGGGGTTTCGGCGCATGTGCGCCCACTCTAGCCAGGGGAGGAGGAGCTTCCAGGCCCGGTGCCACTCCCCGTGGTCCTCCACCTGGTGGCCTTCCCGCCTTATGGCCTCCACCAGGTCGGGCCTGGCCTTGGCCCGTTCCCCGGTGAGGAAGAAGGTGGCCCTGACCCCGTGGCGGGCCAGGAGGTCCAGGAGGGCCGCCGTGGTCTCGGAGGGGCCGTCGTCAAAGGTGAGGGCCACCTTGGGCTCCCGCCTGGAGCGTGGGCGTAGGCGCCCAGGCCCAGGAAGCGAAAGAGAAGGTCGGCTAGGCCGTAGAGAAGGAGGAGAAGGCCTAGGGCTAGCTCCATCTCTCCCTCCTCAAGGCGAGGGCGTAGAAGAGGCTCAGGAACAGAAAAATGGCGCTACCCGCGAGGAAGGGGGCCTGGAGGCCAAAGCCTTCCCACAAGGCCCCCCCCGCCACCGGTCCCAGGGCCACCCCCAGGCCCTCCATGGTCATCAGGGTGCCCCAGATGGCGGCGCGGTTTTCCTGGGGCAGGTTCTTGGCCAGGAAGCCGTTCCAGCCGGGCATGAACAGGCCGAAGCCCACCCCGGCCAGAAGGACCAGAAAGGCCACCTCCCCCAAGGAGGGGGCGAAGGCCAGGCGCCCCATGGCCAGCCCCAGAAGGCCGAGCCCTCCCACCAGGGCCAGGCGGTAGCCCCGCCGGTCCACCAGGCGCCCGGTGAAGGGGAGGAGGCCGAAGGCGAGCCCTCCCCCCAAGAGGAGGAGGACCCCCAGCTGGACGGGCTCGAGGCCCAGCCTCTCCTTGGCGAAGCGCAGAAGGAAGAGGGAGACCAGGGCCGGGGCGAAGGTCTGGCCAAAGGCGGCGGGCAGGAAGAAGAGGAGGCGGGAGAGGGGATAGCGCTCCCGGCTTGGCGGCGGTACGGGGATGCGAAAGCGGACTAGGCTTAAGGCGAGGCCCAGGGCCAGGGCCTGGCCCCAGAGGAGGAGGTGGAGGCCCATCTCGGGATGGCGCTGGGCCACCTGGCCCACCCCCACGAGGCCGATCCCCACCCAGGGCATCACCAGGCTGAGGGTGAAGGAGAGGGCCCGGGCCTCCCGCCCCGGGAGGGCGATGCGGCTGGCGTAGGTCATGAGGCCCGGGTAGAGGGTGGACATGGAGATGCCCCAAAGGATCCCCGTGGCCCACAAGAGCCAGGCCTCCTGGGCCATGGGGGTGAGGAGAAGGGCCAGAAGCCCGGCGAAGGCGGCGAGGCTTACGGTGAGCCCGAAGCACCCGCTCCGCCAGAAGCCCCCCGAAGCCCTTGGAGAAGTTTTCCGAAAGCTGGTGGAGGGTGTAGGCCAGGGTGAAGGCGGTGGGGCCCAGGTGGAGCTTTTCCGGGGCGTAGAAGGGGAGGAGGCCGGCGAAGTAGCCGCTTCGCACCCCTTCCATGAGGCCCACGGCCAGGAGGAGGCGGAAGAGGACGGAAAGCCCCTCCCGGGTCCACGGCAGATGGCGAAACACGCTAGAGTATACCCGTGCGCATCAGCGTGGTGATCCCTGCCCACAACGAGGAGGCCTATCTGCCCCAGGCCCTGAGGGCGGTGGCCGCCCAGACCCTGAAGCCCCTGGAGGTCATCGTGGTGGACAACGCTTCCACCGACCGCACCCGGGAGGTGGCGGAGGCCCTGGGGGCCCGGGTGGTCTCCTGCGGGAGGAAGGGGGTGGCCTTCGCCCGGCAGGCGGGGCTTCTCGCCGCCCGGGGGGAGTGGGTGGCCATGACCGACGCCGACTCCCTGCCTATGCCCTACTGGCTGGAAAGGCTTACCCAAAGGGCTACGGGGGCCGTGGCCCTTTACGGGCCTCTGCGCTTTTACGGGGTCTCCCCGTGGGAGGCCGCCTTTTCGGAGTGGGGCTACCGGGCCTTCCTGAACCTCATGGCCCTCCTGGGGCGGCCCAACCTGGCCGGGGCCAACATGATGGTGCTTAAGGAGGCGGCCCTCCGGGCGGGAGGCTTTCCCCAGGTGGAGGCGAGGGAGGATGTCCTCCTGGGCTGGAAGCTCAAGGCGTTGGGCCCCGTGCGCTACGTCCCCGGGGCTTTGGTCCTCACCTCGGCCCGCAGGCTCAAGGGGGGGTGGCTTCCCTTCTTGCTCCGTCAGGCTAGAAACCTTCTGGGCGATCCTCGAGGCTATTTCGGGGCAGGCGGGGAAAGGGAAAGATGAGCCTCCTGGCTCCGCCCGCAGGATCTCGCTGGCCTCGTCGTATACGGCCACGATCCGCTCGGCGATGCGCTCCGCCGAGCGCTCCAAGGCCCAGGCCCTGGCCTGGAGCTGAAGCGCCTCCGCTTCGCCTCGTCCCTGAGGAGTTCTAAGGCCTTTTCCGCCAGGGCCCGGAAGTCCCTCGGGGGCACGAGGTAGCCCGTCCTCCCGTCCTCCACGCCTTCCAGAACCCCTTCCGCCCCCACGGCCACCACCGGCACCCCCATGGCCTGGGCCTCCCAGATCACCAGGCCCTGGGTCTCCGTCTCGCTGGCGAAGAGGAAGAGCTCCGCCAGGCGGTAGTACCCCCCGATCCTGCGGTAGGGCACCGGGCCCAGGAAGCGGAGGCGCTCTGAGATCCCCAGTTCCTGGGCCAGGGCCTGCAGGTTTAAAAGCTCCGGACCTTCCCCGATGTGCACCAGGAAGACCTCCTCCTCCCGGGCAAGCTCCGCCACCGCCTTCAGGACCACGTCAAAGCTCTTCTCCTTCCCCAGCCGCCCCACGGTGATGAGGCGCCTTTTGCCCTCGGGCCAGGGGGAGGGAGAGGGAAGGGGGGCTTCCTCCAGGAGGCGGTTGTCGATCCCCGTGGGAATGACCCGGATGGGCCTTTCTATGCCGTAGCTTTCCGCCAGGCGCTTCACGGGTTCCGTGGGGGCGATGACCACCTCCACCCGGTTATAAAAGGCCTTGGCCAGCCGGGGCACGATGCCGGTGTACTTGTCCAGGATGGCCAGCCCCGGCACGTAGTGGGCGTACTTCTCGTAGTGGGTGTGGAAGGTGGACACGTGGGGGAGGTTCTTGCCCCGGGCGATCCTCAGGCCCCACACCCCCAGGGTCAGGGGAGTGTGGGTGTGGACGAGCTCAAACTCCGTGGGCAGGTACCGGGCCGAGGGGAGGGCGATCTGCTGGCCCTCGTAGAAGGGGTAGGCCACGGAAGGGACCCGGACCACCCCCTCCTCGTTCTCCGGAGCCTCGGGGTGGGCTGGGGCGAGGACCCAGGCCTCGTGGCCCATGCGCCTAAGCTCCCGCAGGAGGAGGTAGACGCTGGTGGTCACCCCGTTGGGGTTGGGGAAGTAGACGTCGGTGAAGAGGCCTACGCGGTAGAGGCGCACAGCTCTATCCTACAGGGCACCGCAGCCTTTCCAGTCAGGAGCGGTAGCGAAGCCAGCCTTCACCCCTTCCTTGACCACCCGCCAACCCTTGCGCCACCCTGTGCGCCAGAGATAGTCTAAGGCGCTTCCCGTCAGGTGGAGGAGCAAAAGCCCCTTTTCTAGAGGGCTGTAGGCAGGGCCCCTCACTGCCCAGATCCGGTTTCGCACCTCGTAGAAGAACCTCTCGGGGTGGGCGCTTGCGGGAGTGTACTTGGTAGGGGTCTTGTGGATGGCGATGCTGTTTAGCACCCAAAACCCTTTCTCCCGGCGAAGGATACGCCCTGTGTGTTCCAGGTCATCGGTGCGGACGAAAAACTCCGGGCAGGGAAAACCATAGCGCCGCAGGGCCCAGGAGGCGATGAGCACCGAAGGGTATGCGGCCCATCGGATGGGGGAAAGACCCATGGAGCGGAAACGGGAATATTCCGAGAGAGGGAAGAGCCTGGGCCAGGGGTAGTTCATGGGATGCAGCGAGCCGTCCACCCAGAGGACCCGGCTGGCCAGGACTGCCGGATGTTCTGGTTGAAGGCGTTCTGCAGCCATGAGGAGCCGTTCCAGGGCGTCGGGTGTAGGCACGGTGTCGTCGTCCATGACCCACACCCAGTCAAAGCCTTGGTCCATAGCCCACTGCATTCCCACGTTAAACCCCATGGCTCCACCGCGGTTTTCCGGTAACCGGAGCGTGTGCACATTGGGGAAGGCCTGAGCCAGAAGCTCCGGGGTGCCATCGGTGGAGGCGTTGTCCACCACCAGGACGTGGTCGGGGGAGCGGGTCTGGGAAAGCACCGCCTGCAAGCACTCCCGGAGGAGCGCCTTCCGGTTGTAGGTCACGATT
>BBBL01000145.1 GCA_001311545.1 Thermus kawarayensis JCM 12314
CCTCCTGGCGGGGGTGGCGGCGGGGCTTTGGGGGTTTCAGGACCTCAAGCGCGAGGTGGCCGGGTTAACCGAGCCCGAGGCTACCTGGACCCGGGTCTACGGGGAGCTTTACCCCCTCTATCGGGAGACCTACCGGAGGCTTAAGGACCTTTATCCCAGACTAGGAGGGGCTTATGCCTAACGCTTTGGTCACGGGAGCGGGCACGGGCATCGGGGAGGCCATCGCCCGGAGGTTGGTGTGGGAGGGGTTCAAGGTCTGGGTCACGGACCTGGACCCGGGGGCCGCCAGGCGGGTAGGGGAAGCCCTTGGCATGCCCCACCTCAAGGTGGACGTGACCCGGAGGGAGGACCTGGAGGCCGCCCGGGAGCGGGTTTACGCCGAGGACGGGCGGCTGGACGTTCTGGTGGCCAACGCCGGGGTCTCCACCATGAACCGCTTCCTGGACCTCACGGAGGAGGAGTGGGACTTCAACTTCCGGGTGAACGCCAAGGGCACCTTCCTCACCCTGCAGACCTTTGCCCGGGCCATGGTGGCCCAGGACCTCATGCCGGGCCGGGAGCTGCGGGGGAAGATCATCGCCACCGCCTCCATGGCCGCCCGCCAGGCCGCCCCCCTCCTCGCCCACTACTCCGCCAGTAAGTTCGCCGTCTTGGGCCTGGTGCAGGCGGCGGCCAGGGAGCTCGCCCCCTACCGCGTCACGGTGAACGCGGTGAATCCCGGGTTCGTCCGGACCTCCATGCAGGAGAGGGAGGTGCGTTGGGAGGCGGCCTTGCGGGGCCTGACCCCCGAGGAGGTCCTGGAGGACTACGTGCGCCAGACGCCCCTGGGACGGCTGGAGACCCCGGAGGACGTGGCGGGGGTGGTGGCCTTCCTGGCGGGTCCTGACGCCGACTTCCTCACGGGGGAGGCCGTGGAGGTGAACGGTGGGGCCTGGATCTTCTAGGGGACTTTCCCTCCTCGCCAACCTCCTCCTCTTCGGCTTCAGCCTTTCCTTCCTCCTTCCCCTCCTCTGGACCTTGAGGAGCGCCCTCCTCCCCGAGGGGATGGCCTACGCCCTTCCCCCCGCCTTCGGTCCCTGGACCCTGGAGAACTTCCTCAGGGTGCTGGAGGGGCCCTTGGGGCGGGCCTTCCGCAACAGCTTCGCGGTGGCCTCTCTGGTGGTCCTCCTGGGCCTGCCCCTGGCGGCGGGGCTGGGCTACGCCCTTGCCCGCTACCGCCTGGGGGGGCACGGGCTTCGCTTCGCCGTCCTGGCCACCCAGATGCTCCCCCCATCGTCTTGGCCCTGCCCCTCTTCGCCCTCTTCCGGGAGCTCGCCCTGGCGGGCACCCTGGCCGCCCTGGTCCTGGCCTACCTGGCCTTTGCCCTTCCCTTCATGGCCTGGCTTCTCATGGGCTTCTTCCAGGGGTTCCCCAGGGAGCTGGAGGAGGCGGCCTTGGTGGACGGGGCCACCCCCCTTTCCGCCTTCTTCCGAGTGGTTCTGCCCCTTTCGGCCCCCGGCCTCTTCGCCGCCGGGGTCTTAGGGTTCCTCCTCTCTTGGAACGAGTTCCTCTTTGCCCTCCTCCTCTCCGGGCGGGAGACCCAGACCATCCCCGTGGCCCTTTCCACCCTCATCACCCAGCGGGGGGTTCTCTTCGCCCAGGTAGCGGCGGGGGTGGTGCTCTCGGTGCTTCCTGTGGCCCTTCTCGCCCGCACGGTGGACCGGTACCTGGTGGAGGGTCTCACCCTGGGGGCGGTGAAGTGAAGGAGGTGATGGCAGTGCGGCGGCTTTTTGCGGTTTTGGTGGCCCTGGGCCTTTCCCTGGCCCAGGGGGTGGTCCTCCGGGCCTCATGGAGGACGTGCCCGAGACCCGGATCGTTGAGGAGCTCCTGCCCCAGTTTGAGAAGGAGACGGGGATCCGGGTGGAGTTTGAGAAGGTCCAGTACTCGGCCATGCACGACAAGCTGGTGGCCCAGCTCCTGGCTCCCCAGAGCGCCTACGACCTCCTGGAGGTGGACTTCCTCTGGGCGGGAGAGTTCCCGGCGGCGGGGTGGCTCGAGCCCCTGGAGCCTACGTGAGGCAGAGCGGCTTTGACCTTTCCCCTTACTACCCCTCCATGCTGGACCTGGTGGGCTACTACCGGGGCACCCTGTACATGATCCCCATGTACAACTACGCCATGGGCCTCCTCTACCGGAAGGACCTCCTGGCCCGGAAGGACCTGCAGGAGAGGTTCCGGGTCCAGTACCGCCGGGCCCTGGGCCTTCCCAAGACCCTGGAGGAGTACGTGGACCTCTCCCTCTTCATGGCCAAGAACGCCGGCGTGGCGGGGGCGGCCATGCAGGGGCAACGGGGGGACCCTAACTTCATGGAGTTTTCCAACTACCTTTTCGCCGCTGGGGGGGACTACGTGGACCGGAACTGGCGGGTGACCCTGGCAAGCCCCCAGGGGGAGAAGGCCCTCACCCTCTACGTGCACAACCTCCGCCAAGGGGCCCAGAAGGGGGCCTTGAACGCCAACCTGGACGATACCTTCCGGGTCATGTGCCAGGGTGGGGCCTTCAGCATGATCACCTACTGGTGGATGCTCCCCCAGCTGGACGACCCCAAGCAGTGCCCCAAGGTGGCGGGCAAGGTGGCCCTGAGCCCCGTGCCGGGCGGGGCCGGCGTGAACGGGGGCTGGGGCTGGGCCATTCCCCGGAACAGCGCCAACAAGGAGGCGGCCTGGCGCTTCATCAGCTGGGTGGAGTCCAAGCCCATAGTGAAGGCCCGCGCCCTCCGAGGCCACGCCCCCACCCGCAAGGACGCCTTCCAGGACCCGAGGTGCTGAGGAAGTTCCCGTACTACAAGGAGGCGGAGCGCATCATGCCGGGGCCAAGAAGGTGCCCATCTTCGCCTACACCGCGGAGATGGAGGACGTGGTGGGCCGGGAGATCAGCCTGGCGGCCTCGGGGCAAAAGCCGGTGAAGCGCGCCCTCGAGGACGCGGCCAAGGGCCTGGAGGACCTTCTTAGGAAGGCGGGGCTCTTGAGGTGAGAGGGCAGGGGACAGGCCTCCTCCTCGGTCTGCCGGGGCTTCTCGTCCTCCTGGGGGTGGTGGGCCTGCCCCTCCTCTACGCCTTACGGCTCTCCTTCACGGACTACACCTTCTTGAGGCGGGAGGCCGCTTCGTGGGCCTCCGGCGCTACCTGGACGCTTCCAGGACTCCTACTTCCTCTCCGCCTTGGGCGTCACCGCCCTCTACGTGGCCCTCACCGTGGGCCTTACCCTCGCCCTGGGGCTTCTCCTCGCCGTCCTCCTGCACCAGCGCCTTCCCTTCCGGACCTTCCACTACTTCGCCGTGAGCCTTCCCATGCTCATCGCTCCCGTGGGCGTGGGGCTTATCTGGAAGATGATCCTCCACCCCGAGCTGGGCATCCTGGCCTACCTCTTCGGGGGGCGGGACTTCCTGGGGGACGCCCGTTACGCCCTTCTCACCCTGGCCCTGGTGGACGTGTGGCAGCAGGTCTCCTTCGCCGCCCTCGTCCTGTTGGCGGGCTTGAGGAGCCTGCCCAAGGAGCCTTTGGAGGCGGCCTTGGTGGACGGGGCCACCCCCTGGCAGGCCTTCTGGCGGGTGACCTTTCCCCTCCTTCTCCCCGTTTTGGGGGTGCTCCTGGTGCTCCAGACCGTGGCCGAGGCGCGCACCTACGATCTGGTCTACGTCCTCACCCGGGGGGGGCCCGGCACCGCCACCGACCTGGTGAGCTACTACGTCTACCGCAAGGCCTTCCTGGGCTTGGACCTTTCGGGGGCGAGCGCCATGGGCTACCTGCTCCTCCTTTTTACCCTGGCCCTGGTGGCCTCTACTACCGGCAGCTGACGCGTACCTGACAGGAGGGGGTGAGGATTCCTTGTGGTGGAGTTACGGGCTGTGAGCAAGCGCTACGGGCGGGTCCTGGCCGTGGACCGGGTGAGCCTCGAGGTCCGGGAGGGGGAGTTCTTCAGCCTCCTTGGCCCTTCGGGGTGCGGCAAGACCACCACCTTGCGCCTGGTGGCCGGGTTTGAACGGCCCGACGGGGGGGAGGTGTGGCTTTCCGGGGAGCGGGTGGACCACCTGCCCCCCGAGCGGCGGCCCATCGGCATGGTCTTCCAAAGCTACGTCCTCTTCCCCAACATGACGGTCTACGGCAACGTGGCCTTTCCCATGCGGCTTAAGCACATTCCGGAGGGAAGGGTGAGGAGGCGGGTTCTAGAGCTTTTGGAGATGGTCCACCTTTCTGGCTGGAGGGCCGCTACCCCAGGGAGCTCTCGGGGGGGCAGCAGCAGCGGGTGGCCCTGGCCCGGGCCCTGGCCCGGGAGCCCAAGGTCCTCCTCCTGGACGAGCCCCTCTCCGCCCTGGATGCCAAGATCCGGGAGGAGCTGAGGGGGGAGCTCAAGCGCCTGCAACGGGAAACGGGCCTCACCGCCCTCTACGTCACCCACGACCAGGAGGAGGCCCTGGCCCTCTCCGACCGCATCGCCGTGATGCGGGAGGGCGGGTAGAGCAGGTGGACACCCCCCTGGCCATTTACACCCGCCCCAGGACCTCTTTCGTGGCCCGCTTTGTGGGCCAGGGGACCCTGGTCCCCGGGGAGGCCAAGGGCGGCTTCTTCCACCGGGACCGGCCCTGGCCCGTGCGGGTGGAAGGGGAGGGAAGGGGCTACCTCCTCCTCCGCCCCGAGGCCCTTCGCCTCGCCCCCGGGGGCTTCCTCCGGGGGAGGGTGGTCCTCGCCACCTACCTGGGCAACCTGGCGCGCCTCGAGGTGGAGGTGGAGGGGGAAGGCCTCCTCCTCAAGGTGGACACCTCCCCGGAAGGGGCGCCGGAGATGGGAGCGCAGGTGGGCCTGGCCCTCCCCGAGGCCGCGCCTTTCGTGAAGGAGGAAGCATGACCCTCGGCTTTCGCCCCCCCAAGGACCCTGAGGGCTTCCTGGAGTACGCCAGGAGGCTTAAGGGCCGCTACGCCTTCATAGAGATCCCGGGAAGCGCCGCGGAGGCCCTGGCGGGGGCGG
>BBBL01000146.1 GCA_001311545.1 Thermus kawarayensis JCM 12314
TCTCCTCAAAGCGCTTGGCCACCTCCACCGGCAGGGGAGCGGCTCCCGAGAGGCAGATGCGGATGCTTTTCACCCTGCGCTTTTCAATCCCCGGGAAGTGGTTGAAGGCCACGTAGAGGTGGGCACCCCCGGGAAGTGGGTGACCCCGTGCTTCTCGATGGCCTCCACGATGGCGTGGATCTCGGGCCTGGGGAGGAGGACGATCTTGTAGCCGGAGAAGAGGCCGTAGTTCATGGCCACGGTCATGCCGTAGACGTGGAAGAAGGGCAGGGCCCCCAGCATCACCCCCTTGCCCAGAAGCTCCCGGGAGGTGGGGTCCCAGGCGTCGATCTGGAGCACGTTGGCCACCAGGTTCCTGTGGGTGAGCATGGCCCCCTTGGAGATCCCCGTGGTGCCCCCGGTGTACTGCAGCAGGGCCAGGTCCTCCGGGTCTTGGGGGTAGGGTTCGGCGGGGGAGCGCTTTAGGAGGTGGGCGAGGGCGTGAAAGCCCTCCCGCTTGGGGAAGCCCAAGGGGAGCTTATCCCTTTTGGCCTTCAGGGGGTAGAGGAGGTTTTTGGGGAAGGGGAGGAAGTCCTGGATGCCCGTGACCACCACCCGCTTCACCGGGGTTTCCCTCTCCACCTCCAGGAAACGGGGGAGGAGGTGGTCCAGGAGGACCAGGGTCTCGGCCCCCGCGTCCGAAAGCTGGTGCCTGAGCTCCCTGGGGGTGTAAAGGGGGTTGACGTTCACCCCCACCCCTCCAGCCAGGAGGGTGCCGTAGAAGGCGATGACGAACTGGGGGGAGTTGGGGAGCATGATGGCCACCCGGTCCCCGGGCCTCACCCCCAGGTCCTTGAGCCCCTGGGCGAAGCGGCGGGCGAGGTCCCATAGCTCCCGGTAACTCACGGTCTTCCCCAGGAACTCCAGGGCGGGGTTTTCGGGAAAGCGGCGGGCGCTTTCCTCCAGGAAGCGCCAGAGGGGGATGGGGGGCACCTCCACTTCGGCGGGGACGCCGGGGTCGTAATGGGCCAGCCAGGGTTTCGCGCTTACCTGCATTCTTCCCCTCCTTGCCCTTCACCCTACCAAAAGCTTTATACCGAGTGCAAGACCATATGGCGGTGTAGCATGGGAAGGGAGGTTTCCTATGCGCTTTCGCGACCGCAGGCACGCGGGGGCCTTTTGGTGGAGGCCCTGAAGCCCTTGGGCCTGGAGAGGCCCGTGGTCCTGGGGATTCCCCGGGGAGGGGTGGTGGTGGGCCGACGAGGTAGCCAGGCGCCTGGGCGGGGAGCTGGGACGTGGTTTTGGTGCGCAAGGTGGGAGCGCGGGAAACCCGGAGTTCGCCCTGGGGCGGTGGGGGAGAAGGGGGAGCTGGTCCTCAGACCCTATGCCCTGCACTACGCCGACCGGAGTTACCTGGAGCGGGAGGCGGCGCGGCAAAGGGATGTGATCCGCAAGCGGGCGGAGCGCTACCGCAAGGTCCGGCCCAAGGTGTCCCTGAGGGACCGGGAGGTGGTCCTGGTGGACGACGGCGTGGCCACGGGGGCCAGTATGGAGGCGGCGCTCTCCGTGGTTCTCCAGGAGGGTCCCAAGCGGGTGGTGGTGGCCGTGCCCGTGGGAAGCCCCGAGGCCCTGGAAAGGCTAAAGGAGCAGGCGGAGGTGGTGGCCCTCTCGGCCCCCGGGGATTTCGCCGCCGTGGGGGCCTATTACCTGGACTTCGGTGAGGTCACCGAAGAGGACGTGGAGGCCCTTTTGCTACAATGGGCCCCATGAAGCCCGTGGTCAAGCAGGCGGCCCACGTGGAGGCCCGTCCCGTGGAACGGGGGGAGAAGGCCTTCATCCAGGTGCTCATCGGCCCCGAGGACGGGGCTCCCCACTTCATCCTGCGCAAGTTCACCCTGCTTCCCGGGGGGCGCATTCCCAAGCACAAGCACCCCACCATTGAACACGAGCAGTACGTGCTTTCGGGGCGCATGCGGGTGGTGCTGGGGGACGAGGTGCGGGAGGTTTCCGCGGGTCAAACCGTGTACATTCCGCCGGAAACCCCCCACGCCTACGTCAACGAGGGGGAAGAACCCGTGGAGTTCCTCTGCGTCATCCCCAAAACCAGCGCCTACGCCACGGAGTGGCTGGAATGAAACCGTTTTAACCCCATCCCGGCCCGGGCCGGGATGGGGTATACCCTTGCTTCCAGGTTCCTTCGCCCTGCCAGCCCGGGGAAGCCCTCCAGGAGCCTTGCGCCAGCATGGGGTGACATTAGGCCCGCACCTCCTGCCGCTGGAAGGCCACGTAGGCCAGGGTGAAGAGGAGCACCGCCAGGGCGGAGAGGCCCGTGAGCTGGGGCCAGATGAGGAGGAGGCTCTGCCCCAAGGGCAAGGGGGTGCCGAGGACGGCCCCTTCCAGCTGGGTGATGAGGATGGGCCCCAGGGAGCGCACCGCCGGGTTCAGGATGGCGGTGAGGGCCTCGGCGAAGAGGGTGTTGGGGGAGAGGCGGGAGATCCAGAGGGCCAGGGTGGCCTGGCGGAGCTGGCTTTCCGGGTCAAAGGGGTCGGCCCGGAGGAGGAGGGCGTTGGCCATGAGGTCGGTGAGGATGGGGAAGAAGACGGCGAAGAAGAGCCAGACCCTAGGGCGGCCAAGGCGGCGGTGGCGGGTTGGCGGAAGAGGACGGAGAAGAGGAGGCCCAAGGCCAGCCAGACCCCGGCGTAGGCCAGGGTGGCCAGGAAGAAGAAGAAGATGCGGGCCACCTCCTCCCCGCCCGGGGGGACCCCCAGGGTGAAGAGCCCCAGGCCCAGCACTAGGAGGAGGAGGGCCAGGAGGAGGACGCTCAGGGTGCCGAGGCCCGCCAAAAACTTCCCGAAGAGCAGGGCGTCCCGGTAGATGGGCTGGGAGAGGATGCGGGAAAGGGTGCCCCGGGCGTACTCCCCGTTCACGGCGTCAAAGGCCAGGGCGATGGCCGCCAGGGGGACGAAAAAGGAGAGGAAGCCCACGAAGGAGGGCAGGGGGTCCTGGGCGGTGGAGAGGAGCTTGAGGTAGAGGTAAGGGTCCTCCCCCACGGTCTGCCGCAGGGTCTGGGTGCCGGTGTAGACGGCGCTCAGGGCCGAGAGGAGGATGAGGCCTCGAGGATGCGCATCCTGAGGCCGGAGAGGTGGTCGGCCATCTCCTTGAAGAAGACCGCCCAAAGGCCCGTCCAGGGGGAACCCTCACGCCGCATGGCCCACCTCCTTGAAGTAATGGGCGTAGATCTCGTCCAGGCTGGGCCGCCTTAGGGAGAGGCCGTAGAGGGCGCCCCTTTCCACGGCGATCCTGGCCAGCTGGGGGCGCACGTCCTGGGTGGCGAGGACGCGGTAGCGGCCTCCCTCCGCCTCCACCCGGCTTACCCCCGGCACCTCGCGGAAGGGGTCCTCGAGGCCCGGGCCCGCCTCCACCCACACCTCGTACCCGCCCCCCAGCACCCGGGCGGCCAGTTCCTCCACCCTCCCCACGAGGGCCAGGCGGCCCTTGTGGAAGAGGCCCACCCGGTCGCAGATCTCCTGCACCTGGTGGAGGAGGTGGCTGGAGAGGAGGAGGGTGATGCCCTCGGCCTTGAGGCCCTTGATGAGGTCCAGAAACTCCCGGGCGGCCTCGGGGTCCAGGCCCAGGGTGGGCTCGTCCAGGATGGCCACCTTGGGCCTCTTGAGGAGGACCTCCGCCAGGCCCAGGCGCTGGCGCATACCCCGGCTGAAGGCCGCCACCTTCCGGTCCCGCACCTCCCAAAGCCCCATGCGCTTCAGGACCTCCTCTATACGGGCCCGGGCCTCCCCCTCGGCAAGCCCGAGGAGCCGGGTGGTGTAGCGCAGGTTTTCCCAGGCGGAAAGCTCCCCGTAAAACCCCACCTGGTCGGGAGGTAGCCACCCGGGCCTTAACCTTGAGGGGCTCCCGCATGGGGTCCAGGCCCAGCACCCGAGCCTCCCCCGAGCTGGGCTCGGTGAGGCCCAGGAGCATGAGGATGGTGGTGGTCTTGCCCGAGCCGTTGGGGCCCAGAAGCCCGAAGACCTCCCCCTCCTCCACCTCCAGGTTCAGGTCCTCCACCGCCACCACGCGCCCGTAGCGCTTGCCGAGGCCCCGGGTCTCTATGACCGCCATGCTACCTCCGGCCGAAGCGGTTCACGGCGAAGCCAGGACCAGGAGGGCCACCGCCATGAGCCCCACCCCCACCAGACCCCAGAGGTGGAGCGCACCACCGTGGCCCGGTAGTCCAGGCTTTCGGAAACCCCGTCGTCCCCGGAGAGGGAGAGGGTGACCATGTAGTCCCCGGTCACCGCCTTGGCGGAGGGCTTGATGCGGGCGGTGACCTCCTTCTCTTGGCCGGGGTCCAGGGCCTCTATCTTGTCGGGCTCGAACTTCACCTCCCAGCCGGAGGGCTCCATGGCGCTGAAGGAGAGGTTCTTGGCGGGGGCGCTCCCCTCGTTTTTCACCAGGAGCTTCACCGGGTTCTCCCGCCCCGCCACCACCTGGCCGGAGAGGCGTCCCTCCTTGGTGCTGAGGCGTACCTCGGGCCGGCCCGTGACCTCCAGGGTGAGCCCCAGCTCCGCCTTGGCCTCCCCGGCCAGGGCCCGGAGGGTGACGGCGTAGGTGTCGGCCTTGGTGTCCTTGGGCAGGGAGACCTCCACGTCCAGGTCCTTGCTCTCCCCGGCCTTGACGGGCAGGCTCGTCACCTGCTGGCTGGAGAAGGCGGGGGTGAAGGTGACCTGGAAGCCCTTGGGGGCCTCGTACTCCAGGGAGACCAAGAGGTCGCGGTCGGACTCGTTCTTCAGGGTCACCCGGTAGCGGAAGGAGCTGGTGGGGGGGCCCTTGAGGATGGGGAGCTCGGCCTCGAGGCTAAGCCTCTGGGGAAGCCCCTGGCCCACCACCAGGGCGATGGGAAGGCTTGCCGTCTGCCCTAGGCCCTCGGCCCGCACCAGGAAGCGGTAGGTGCCGGGCTTCACCTCCTTGGGCGGCTGCAGGCGCAGGGTGAGGGTGGCCTCCCCGTCGGGGGGCCA
>BBBL01000147.1 GCA_001311545.1 Thermus kawarayensis JCM 12314
CCCCCGCCACGTGGACCTCGGGGGAACTCCCCCCCGCCACTTGGCGTCTATGGCCAGGACCACCGCCTGGTTCCCGAAGTGGTCGGCAAGCTCCGAGAGGAGCTCGGGCCGCTTCACGGCGGCGGAGTTCACGCTCACCTTGTCGGCCCCTGCCAGGAGGAGCCTACGGGCGTCCTCCAGGGAGCGCACCCCCCCGCCCACGGTGAGGGGGATGAAGACGCTCTCGGCCACCCTCGCCACCACGTCCAGGAGGATGGCCCTTTCTTCGTGGGTGGCGGAGATGTCCAAAAAGACGAGCTCGTCCGCCCCCGCCTCGTCGTAGGCCCGGGCGGCCTCCACGGGGTCCCCGGCGTCCTTGAGGTTCACGAAGTTCACCCCCTTGACCACGCGGCCCGCGTGGACGTCCAGGCAGGGGACGATGCGCTTGGCCAGGCTCATAGGGGGGGCCGGAAGAGGAGCTCGGCCTGGGGCAGGAGGAGGGAGGCGATGGTTTCGCCTCTAGCCACAAGGAAGCGGCCCCCCTCGGGGTCCCGGTGAACCTCGAGGCCCTCCCGGGTGAGGAGCCAGACCTCGGGGAGGCCCGGTTGGGCGTAGAGGACCCGGAGTTGGGCGCGCCCCGCCACCTTGGGGGCGAGCGCATGGAGGAGCCAGTCCAATAGCTGCGGGTTCACTGGAAGGGGGAGCCATCTCGTAGACCTCGCCGTCTAGGAGTTCCAGGCGGAGTTCAGGATAGAGGGCCTTTAGGGCTTCCACCTCCTCCACCCGGAACCGGTGCCGCACCACGGGGGCCATTATAGCCCACTTTTCCCAAGGCCCTTCCGGTGCTACCATCTAAAGGATGGAACGGGTGAACGTGGTGGGGGCGGGCCTCGCGGGGAGCGAGGCCGCCTGGACCCTTTTGCGCTTGCGCGTCCCCGTGCGCCTTTTTGAGATGCGCCCCAAGCGGATGACCCCGGCTCACGGCACGGACCGCTTCGCCGAGATGGTCTGCTCCAACTCCCTGGGCGGGGAAGGGGAGGCCCAGGCCAAGGGCCTCCTCCAGGCGGAGATGCGCCTTGCGGGAAGCCTGGTGATGGAGGCGGCCCACCGGGCGAGGGTCCCCGCCGGGGGGGCCTTGGCCGTGGACCGGGAGGAGTTCAGCGGGTACATCACGGAAAGGCTTGCGGGCCACCCCCTCCTGGAGGTGGTGCGGGAGGAGGTGGCGGAGATCCCCCCGGGGGTCACGGTGCTCGCCACCGGGCCTTTGACCTCCGAGGCCCTGGCCGAGGCCCTGAAGCGCCGTTTCGGGGACCACTTCCTCGCCTACTACGACGCCGCAAGCCCCATCGTCCTCTACGAGAGCATAGACCTCACGAAGTGCTTCCGCGCGGGGCGCTACGGCCAGAGCGCCGACTACCTCAACTGCCCCCTGACCGAGGAGGAGTACCGGCGCTTCCACCAGGCCCTCCTCGAGGCCCAGCGCCACACCCCCCACCCCTGGGAGAGGCTGGAGTTCTTTGAGGCCTGCGTCCCCGTGGAGGAGCTCGCCCGGAGGGGCTACCAGACCCTGCTCTTTGGCCCCATGAAGCCCGTGGGGCTAAAGGACCCCCGCACGGGAGAGGAGCCCTTCGCCGTGGTCCAGCTCCGCCAGGAGGACAAGGCGGGGCGGATGTGGAGCCTGGTGGGCTTCCAGACCGGGCTCAGGTGGCCCGAGCAGAAGCGCCTCATCCAGATGATCCCGGGGCTGGAGAACGCCGAGATCGTCCGCTACGGGGTGATGCACCGGAACACCTACTTGAACGCCCCGAGGCTCCTTGGGGAGACCTTGGAGTTCAGGGAGGCGGAGGGGCTCTATGCCGCCGGGGTCCTGGCCGGGGTGGAGGGGTATTTGGAGAGCGCCGCCACCGGCTTCTTGGCGGGGCTCAACGCCGGACGGAGGGCCTTGGGGCTTCCCCCTGTGGTCCCCCCGGAGGAAAGCCTGCTGGGAGGGCTTGCGCGCTACCTGGCCACGGCGAACCCGGAGGGCTTCCAGCCCATGTACGCCAACTGGGGCCTGGTGCCCCCGGTGGAAGGGCGCCTGGGCAAGAAGGAAAAGCGGCAGGCCATGTACCGGAGGGGGCTTGAGGCCTTCTCCGGGTGGCTTTCCGCCCTCAGGCCTCCCCTTCCCGGGGCCCGGCTTCCGGAAAGCGTTTCCTGAGGGCGGAAAGGGCCACGGCCCTTTCGTCCCAAGGGAGGGCCTCCCGGCCCCGTTCCAGGGTGGTCTCGTGCCCCTTGCCAGCGAGGAGCACCGTGTCCCCCTCCTCCGCCTCGAGGATGGCCCGGAGGATGGCCTCCTCCCGGTCCGGGACAATCTCAAAGACCCCGCCTCCCGCCTCGCCGCCCTCGCCATGGCCTCCAGGATGGCCTCCAGGGGCTCGGTGCGGTGGTCCTCCTCGGTGAAGAAGGCCTTGTCGGCGAGCCTGGCCGCCACCCGGCCGATGTCCTCCCGCCTCCTCGGGTCCCTTTCCCCCGCCGCCCCCACCACCAAAAGAAGCCTCCCCTGGGTGGTGCGCCTCAGGGTCAAGAGGGCCGCCTCGAGGCTTTTCCCCGTGTGGGCGAAGTCTATGACCACGCGGAAGGGCCTCTCCCACACCACCTCCATCCGCCCCGGCACGCCGGGAAAGGTGGCGAGGCGGGAGAACACCCTCTCCAGGGGAAGGCCGAAGGCCAGGGCGGCCGTGGAGGCGGCCAGGGCGTTTTCCAGGTTGTAGGCCCCCAGCATGCAGGAAGGCCTCGCCCTTCCCCCATGGGGTGTGGAGGGTGAAGGCGAGGCCCGCGGGCGTCTCCCGCACGCCTTCCGCCCACACCTCCCCCCCGGGGCCGAAGAGGAGGTGGGGCCTTCGGCGTAGCAGTCCAGGTGGGGAAGCCCGGTGCTCAAGACGGCGAGCTCGGAGCGCTCCACCAACAGGGCCTTGGCCTGGAAGTAGGCCTCCGGGGTGCCGTGGAGGTCCAGGTGGTCGTCGGGGTAGAAGCTCACGAAGACCCCGATGCGGTAGAAGAGGCCCTCCACCCTTTTAAGGGCCAGGGCGTGGCTGGAAACCTCCAGCACCGCCTGGCCGAGGCCCCGGTCCGCCGCCTCCCGCAAGAAGGCGTAGACCCTGGGGGCCTCGGGGGTGGTGAAGTGGCCTATGGGAGGGCGCCGCTTTTCCCCCAAGGCCAGGCCGACGGTGGAGAGGAGGGCGGCCTCCCCCAGGAGGTGGTGGAGGAGGAAGGCCGTGGTGGTCTTCCCCTTGGAGCCCGTGACCCCGAAGAGGGAGAGGTCCCGGTCGGGCTCCCCGTAAAAGCGCCGGGCGAGCTCCGCCAGGGCTTGGCGGCTTTCTGCCACCCTGAGGTAGGGCACGGGGAGGGAGAGGTCCTTCTCCCCCACCACGGCGATGGCCCCCCGCCTTAGGGCCTCGGGGATGAAGTCGTGGCCGTCCAGGGGTTTCCGGTGGGGCAGGGGCACCCCGGGACTGGCCACGAAGACAAAGCCCTCCTCCACCTCCCGGGAGTCCAGGGTGAGGCCCCGCACGGGCAGGGGCGGGGGCGGGGAGGCCGTAGGGGGCGAAGAGCTCTTCCAGGGTCATGGCAGGAGGAGGGGCCTTAGGGCGGCGAGGAGGGCCTCGCGGTCCTCCTCCCGCTCCACGAAGTCTATCCCGTCGGCCTCCACCACGTAGAGGGGGGAGAGGTCCCAGGAGCCAAAAGCTCCTCGTAGAGGGCGTTCAGGCCCAGGAGGTAGCGGTCGGGTAGGGTCTGCTCAAAGGGGCGGCCCCGCTTGGCGATGCGCTTCCTCAAGGTGGGGAGGCCCGCCCTGAGGTAGATGAGGAGGTCCGGCTTGCGCAGGGCGGGGGCCACACCGTGGAAGAGCTCCAAATAGGTCCGCCAGTCCCGGGGGGAGAGGAGGCCTTCCCGGTAGAGGTGTTGTGCGAAGACGAAGGCGTCCTCGTAGAGGGTGCGGTCCTGGACCACCCGGCCTTGGCCGTTGACCTCCAGGAGGTGCTGGCGCACCCTTCTTGCCAGGAAGAAGACCTGGGAGGGGAAGGCGTAGGCCCGCATGTCCCGGTAGAAGTCTTCCAGGTAGGGGTTCTCGCTCACCGCCTCGTAGACGGGCCTAAAGCCGAAGGCCTCGGCCAGGAGGGCCGTGAGGGTGCTCTTGCCGCTACCGATGTTGCCGGCGATGGCCACGTACATGCTAGACGCCCGGGGTCTTTAGAAGCCGGGCCCGCACCAGGGCCACCACCTCTTCCCGGTGGGGGCCTTGGGGGCTAAAGTCCAGCCGGTCCGCCTCGAGGACCAGGAGGGGGTGGGGATAGCGGGCGAAGTGGCGCTCGTAGGCCGCGGAGAGGGCCTCGAGGTAGGCGGGGTCCATCCCCTTTTCAAAGGGCCTTCCCCGCCTGGCGATGCGCTCCAGGAGCACGGGCACCGGGGCCCTGAGGTAGAGGGTGAGGTCGGGCGGGGGGAGCCTGGGGGAGAGCTCCCGGTAAAGCTCCAGGTAGAGGTCCCACTCGGGGCCCTCCAGGGTGAGGCTTGCGAAGATGGCGTCCTTGTCAAAGAGGTAGTCGGCCACCACCCCGCCGAAGAGGGGCCTTTCCCGTAGGCGGGAGAGCTGGCGGAAGCGGGAAAGGAGGAAGAAGACCTGGGTTTTGAAGGCGTAGCGCTTCCGGTCCTGGTAGAAGAGGGGCAGGAAGGGGTTCTCCTCCACCACCTCCAAGAGGGGCTCGGCTCCCAGGGCTTCCGAGAGGAGGCGGGCCAGGGTGGTCTTGCCCACGCCGATGGGTCCTTCAATGGCGATGTACACGGTCACCTCCTGGGCCGGGCCATGAGGGTGAGGGTGGCCTCCAGCCTTCGCCCCTCCCGCCAGAGGGTGAGGCGCACCCGGTCCCCGGGGCGGTAGCGGGCGATGCGGCGCACCACGTCCACCTTGTCCTTGACGGGGGTGCCGTTCACCGCCAGGATCACGTCTCCCAGGGCCACAAGCCTCCCTTGGG
>BBBL01000148.1 GCA_001311545.1 Thermus kawarayensis JCM 12314
CCGGGAAGGAGGCCTGGGCCAGGGGGGAGGTGCGCTACGCCCTCTGGCGGAGGCCCGAGGAATGGCCCGCCCTGGTCCCCCTCCTCTACCGCCTGGGGGCCTACCGGGAGGGGATCCGGGCCGCCTGGCCCACGGCCCTCGCCTACCCCCGGGCCTACCGGGAGTGGGTGGAGGCCTACGCCGGGAGGGAGGGCCTGGACCCCGACCTCCTCTTCGCCCTCCTCCACGTGGAAAGCCGCTTTGACCCATGGGCGGTAAGCCCCACGGGGGCCCTGGGCCTCGGCCAGTTCCTAAGGAGCACCTGGGCCGACGTGGCCAGGATGCTTGGGGAGCCCCCCGCCGACCCCTTTGACCCGGAAAGCGCCATCCGCTACGCCGCCCGCTACCTCTCCTGGCTCATGGAGCGGTGCGCCGCCTTTACCGGCGTGGAGCGGCTCGCCTCGCGCCGTCACCGCCTACAACGGCGCATCGGCTACACCCTAAGGGGCATCGCCCGGGAGGGCGGCCTCTACGCCTTCCTCCGCTTCCAGGAAAGGGACGAGCCCCGGGAGTACTTGAGCAAGGTGCTCGCCGCTTACGCCGCCTACAAGGCTACTCCCTCGCCCCCTTGAGGCCCCGTTCCGTCCAGGCGATGAGGGGCTTGAGGGCGAAGGGGGCGAAGAGGGTGGTGAAGACCACCATGAAGAGGACGATGGCGTACTCCTCCTCGTTCACCGCCCCCGCTGAAAGGCCCAAGGCGGCCACGATGAGCCCCACCTCCCCCCGGGGGCCATGCCCACCCCCACGGTGAGGGCGCTCCGCACTCCCTGGGTGAGGGCCCCCAGGAACCCTCCCAGGATCTTGCCCAGGATGGCGATCACCGTGACCACCGTCCCCGCCACCAGCACCGCGGGGCTCAGGAGGGCGGCAAGCTCCAGCCTTACCCCCACCATGGCGAAGAAGATGGGGGCGAGGAAGCTCTCCACGGCGAAGATGGGCTCCTCCAGGCGGTACTTCTCCCGGACCTCGGAGAGGAGCATCCCCCCCAGGAAGGCCCCCACGATGGGAGCGAGGCCGATACTGGCCGCCAGGGCCGCCATGCCCACGCCCAGGGCCAGGGCGAAGCCCAAGGGGCTTCCCACGGGGAGCCTTTCCAGGGGCAGGCGGGCCACCCAGGTGGAGAGGAGGACGGCTAGGCCCACGAAGACCACGGAGAGGACCATGAGCTTGAGGATGGCCTCCACCTCCACCTGGCCCGTCTGGGCTACCCCGTTCACCACCGCCAGGACGATGAGGCCGAGGACATCGTCTATGACCGCCGCCCCCAGGATGATGCGGGCGTAGGGGCGGGAAAGGACCCCGAGCTCCTGCAAGACCCTCGCGGTGATGCCCACGCTGGTGGCCACGAGGGCGGTGCCCAGGAAGAGGGCGGGGAGGGTTTGGAAGCCGATCTCTAGGCCATAGAAATACCCTCCCACGAAGGGAAGGCCACCCCCAAAACGGCCACCAGGAAGGCCTCCTTCCCCACGGCCAGGATGTCCTTGAGCCGGGTTTCCAGGCCCACCATGAAGAGGAGGAAGATGGCCCCAAGCTCCGCCAGAAACTCCAGGATCTCCCCCTCGTGCACCAGGCCCAGAAGGGCGGGCCCCATCAGGACCCCCGCCAGCACCTCCCCGATGACCACGGGCTGGTTCAGGCGCCGGAAGAGGAAGGCCATGACCTGGGCCGCCAAGATAAGATAGAAAACTTCTAATAGATGCCCCGCCCCGTGCATCAGCCCCTCCCGAGGATGAGCTTGAGGAAGTCGCTCCGGGTGAGGATGCCCACCACCCGGTTTTCCGAGTCCACCACCGGGAGGTGGCGGATTTCGCTGGTGAGGAGGATTTCCAGGGCCTTGCCCAAGGGGGTTTCCGGATGGATCCGGGGGAGGTCGGTGCGCATCACCGCCTTCACGGGCGTCTTCTGATAGCGGCGGTAGATCTCCTGGAGCACCCCTTCGTCCACCCATTCCCCGAAAAGCTGCAGCGCTTCCACGTCGGAGAAGGGGACGTTCTCCGGTCTGGGCAGGAGTTCTTCCACCTGTAAAAGCCCCAGGAGGTGGCCCTCCTTGTCCACCACGGGGAAGCTCCCGTAGCGGGTTTCCAGGAGGCGCCGGGCGGCCTCCTCGAGGGTGGCCTCCGGACCGATGGTCTCGGGGTTTCGGGTCATCACCTGGGCTACCTTCATGGCCTAGAGTCTACCAGCCGCCATCTCCGGGCCAAGCGCGGGGCGAAGAGGAGGCCGAAGAGGAAGCCTCCCAGGTGGGCCCACCAGGCCACCCCCGGGAGGCCCAGTAGCCCCTGGAATAACTGCAGAAAGGCCCAGTACCCCAGGTAGACCGCGGCGGGGAAGGTCACGAAGAGGGGGAAGATGAAGAGGATCACGGAGACCACGTAGGCCCGGGGGAAGAGGACGTAGTAGGCGCCCAAGACGGCGGAGATGGCTCCGCTGGCCCCGATCATGGGCGTGTGGCTACCGGGGGAGAAAACCCCTTGGGCCAGGGCGGCGGCCACCCCTCCCAGGAGGTAGAAGAAGAGGAAGCGCCCGTGGCCCATCCGGTCTTCCACGTTGTCGCCGAAGACCCATAGGAACCACATGTTGGAAAGAAGGTGGAAGAATCCCCCGTGGAGGAACATGCTGGTGAGGAGGCGAAAGCCCTGCCCCAGGGGGTCTTGGAAGAAGAGGGCGGGGACGAAGCCCAGGGCCTGCACCACGGCCTCAGGGCCTACGGCCAGCTCCCAGAGGAAGGCCAAGGCGTTGGCCAAGACCAGGCCCCGCACCACCAAGGCGGGCCTGTGGGCGCGGTTTAGGTCGTAGAGGGGAAACACCTACCGCCCTCCTCCTTGGCGGTAGGGAAGGGGCACGTACTGGACGCTGGGCCTCTGGCCTTGGGCCTGGGGGTAGAGGTCCATGAGCTCGTAGACCTCCAGGGGCATCTCCGTGGAGACCCTAAGCCCCATCTCCCGGGCCTGGGCCACGTCAATGGGGTAGTCGTGGGTCCAGGTGCCCTGGGAGAGGAGGTGGGCCACCTCCTCCGCCTTTTCCTCGGGCATGTGCTTCCTGAGGAGGTTCTTCACCGTGGCCTTCACCTGCTTCAGGGCCTTCTCCGCCACGTCCGCCAGGATCAGCGTCTGGTCGTCTATCTCGGAAAGGGGCTTCTTCTCCAGGACCTTGAGGACGCTGGCCGCCGGGTACTGGCCGAGCTGGGGGTCCACGGGGCCTAAGACGGCGTTCTCGTCCATGACGATCTCGTCCGCGGCCAGGGCGATGAGGGTCCCCCCGGACATGGCGTAGTGGGGCACGAAGACCGTGACCTTGGCGGGGTGGCGCAGGAGGGCCTCGGCGATCTGCTCCGCCGCCAGGACCAGGCCCCCTGGGGTGTGGAGGATGAGGTCAATGGGCACGTTCTTGTCGGTGAGGCGGATGGCCCTCAGGACCTGCTCGGAGTCGTCAATGTTGATGAAGCGGCTGATGGGGATGCCCAGAAAGCTCAGGCCTCCTGCCGGTGGATGAGGGTGATGACCCGGCTTTGCCGCTTCCTTTCCAGCTCGGCGATCTTCCGGGCCCTGGCTCCGAGGAGCATCTGCTGCTGGAGGTAGGGGCTCAGGGCCGAGAGAATGAAAAAGAGCCAAAAGAGCTGGAAGAAGATCTCCATATCGCCTCCAATGAGGAGTATACCGGGTCCGTGGCCTCAAGGGGAGGCCGGGGGCTTTTCCGGAAGCCGCCCCTTCCTCGAGGCCTCCCGGTAAAGGCGCTGGCCAAGCTCCGGGGCGAAGCGAATGAGGAGGGCCCCCAGGGGGATGGAGACCAGGACCAGGAGGACGGCCACCTGGGCCACCAGGGGATAGCCTTGGGCCAAGGCCAGGCTCCCCAGGACCAGGTTGAACTCCCCCCGGGGAACCAGGTAAAGGGCGCTATAGAGCGCCGCTTCCGCCCAAGGCCCGCCCGGGCCCCGCCCAGGTGGTTGAGGGGTAGCTTGAGAATGATTCCAAGTAAAGCGAGGGCCAGGGCCCACGGGGTGAGCCCTTTGAGGAGCCCCAGGGCCTGGGCGCCCACCACCAGGAAGAAGAGGGCCACTCCCAGGTCCCGCACGGGGCCGAAAAGGTGCTCCAGCCTTTCCCGAAGCCCCAGGCTTGCGGCGATGACCCCGGAGAGAAAAGCCCCCACGCCCTCCGAGGCCCCCACGGCGTGGAAGAGGAGGGCGGTGCCCGTGGTAAAGGCGGCCCCCAGGAGGAGGACCAGCTCGTGGGAGAGGGTCTCCATGAAGCGCACCAGGAGGGGCCCCAGGAAGCGGGCGAAGAGGAGGTAGAGGAAGGCCAGGGCCACCCCCCCGAGGAAGCCGGTGGGTCCGTGTCCTCCTAAGAGGGCGAGGAGGAGGGCGACCACCAGGTCCTCGAGGACCAAGACCCCTAGGACCACCTCGCTTTCGGGGTTGGCGGCCCGGCGCAGGTCGATGATGAGCTTGACGACCACCGCGCTGGAGCTTATGTAAAGGATCCCGGCCAAAAGGGCCGCTCCCCGGGCGTCCAGGCCGGAAAGAAGCCCCAGGAGGAAACCCAAAGGCAGGGCCAAGGCGTCAAAGAGGCCCGCCCTCAGGGCCTTCCCCGAAAGGCCCCTAAGGCGGTCGGGGCCGAACTCCAGGCCCACGGAGAAGAGGAGGAGCAAGAGCCCCAAGGAGGGCAGGGGCTCCAGCTCCTCCACGGGAAGCCTCTCCCCCACCACAAGCCCCGTGAGGAGGTAGACGGGCAGGGGCGGGAAACCGAAGCGGTGCACCAGGGCCGCTCCCAGGGCCAAAAGCCCCGCGGCCAGGGCGAAAGCCTCCAGGGAGGGGTGCATCAGAGGTTCCTCTTGAAGGCTTCCACCGCTTCCCGGCTTCCCGCCACCACCAGGGTGTCCCCCACCTCCAGGACCGTTTCCATAGAGGGGTGGGGCAGGAGGGGGGCCCCGGGGCG
>BBBL01000149.1 GCA_001311545.1 Thermus kawarayensis JCM 12314
ATCTTGAGGGTGGCGGCCTGCCTCAGGGCGTAGAGGGCCTGGCCGCGGAAGCCCAGGGTGTGGATCCTGGCGGGGTCCTGAAGCTTGCTGGTGGCGAAGGGCTCCACGGAGAGAGGCAGGTCCTCCAGGGCGATCCCCTCCCCATCGTCCTCCACCACGATCCCCTCAAGCCCCCCGCCCAGGAGCTCCACCCGGACCCTTCGGGCCTTAGCGTCCAGGGCGTTTTCCAGAAGCTCCCGCACGGCGTCTTTCACCGAGAGGAGGACCTCCCCCTGGGCGAGGAGGCCCCGGAGCTCGGGAGGAAGGGGGCGGATCACCCCCTCATGCTACCCAAGGGGGCACCCAGGGCCAAGGACCTCAGCTCGTGGAGGAGCCTCAGGGCCTCGAGGGGGGTGAGGCGGTCGGGGTCCAGGGCGAGGAGGCGCTCCAAGACCTCCTCCAAGACCCCTTCCCGCCTGGCGGCCATGGCCTGGAGGAGGGCCTTGGCCCGGGCCACCACCTCCCCCGGCAGGCCCGCCATGGCCGCCACCTCCACCCCGTAGCTCTTGGAGGCGGGCCCCGGAAGGACCTGGTGGTAGAAGACCAGCCCTCCCGCCTCCTCCTTGGCGGCCACGTGCAGGTTCTGGAGCCGGGGGAGGGCGAGGGCGGTGAGCTCAAAGTAGTGGGTGGCGAAGAGGGTGTAGCACCGCCTCTCGTGCAGGGCCTCGGCGAGGGCGGTGGCGATGGCCACCCCGTCCAGGCTGCTGGTGCCCCGGCCCACCTCGTCCAGGAGGACGAGGCTTCTTTCCGTGGCCTCCTTGAGGACGAGGGCCACCTCCTCCATCTCCACCATGAAGGTGCTCTTCCCCCCGGCGAGGTCGTCGGAGGCTCCGATCCTCGTGTAGATCCCGTCAAAGAGGGGGAGCTCCGCCTCCTCCGCGGGGACGAAACTCCCCATCTGGGCGAGGAGGGCGATGAGGGCGGTCTGGCGGAGGAAGGTGCTCTTCCCCGCCATGTTGGGCCCGGTGACGAGGACGAGCTCGTGGGCCATCTCCAGGTCGTTGGGGACGAAGGTGGTGCGGCGCTCCACCACCGGGTGGCGCCCGGCCCTTATGCGAAGCCTCTCCCCGAAGCGGGGCCTGGTGTAGCCGTAGCGCACCGCCACCTCGGCGAGGGCGGCGTAGACGTCCAGCTCGGCCAGGACCTGGCCGCCTCCCTCAGGACCTCCGCTTCCCTTTTGGCCCGCTCCCTCAGGGCGAGGAAGACCTCCTCCTCCCGCCTCTTGATGAGGGCCTCGAGGCGGTAGAGCTCCCTTTCCCGCTCCTTCATCTCCGGGAGGGCGTAGCGCTGCCGGTCCTTGAGGGTCTGGAGGGGGCGGTACTCCTTGGGCACCTGGTGGTAATAGGGGCGGGTTACCTCCAGGTAGTAGCCGAAGACGGCGTTGTAGCCCACCTTGAGGGTGGGGATGCCCGTCCTCCCCCTCTCCCTCTCCTCCAGCTCAAGGAAGTAGGCCACCCCCTCGGCGTGGGCCCGCCTTAAGGCGTCCAGATCGGGGTCGTACCCCTCGCGGATGAGCCCCCCTCGGAGACCTTGAGGGGCGGGTCCTCCACCAGGGCCGCCCTTAGCTCCTCTAGGAGCGGGGAGAGGTCGGGAAGCCCTACCTCCTCCCCCAGAAGGCCCTTAAGCTCGGGGAGGATCTCCAGGCCCCGCCTTAGGGCGGCGAGGTCCCTCGGGCCTGCCCGGCCGAGTTCCAGCCTGGTGGCCAGGCGCTCCAGGTCGGCAAGGCGGAAGAGGAGCCTCCGGAGGCCCTCCCGCAGGGCCCCCTCCCGCACGAAGCGCTCCACCCGGTCAAGCCTCGCCTCCAGGAGACCCCTTTCCAGGAGGGGGTGGCGGAGCCAGGCCTGGAGGAGCCTGCGGCCTGAGGCGGTGCGGGTCTCGTCCAAGGCCCCGAAGAGGGTGTCCTGGCCCCTTAGGGGCTCAAAGACCTCCAGGGCCTTCAGGCTGGCCTCGGGCAGGCGCACGAAGGCCCCGGGGTCGTAGAGGCGGAAGGGGCGCACGCTCAAGGCCCCCCCCTGGGTGGCCCGGGCGTAGGCCAGGAGGGCCCCCTGGGCCCGCCTCAGGGCCAAAGGACCCTCCCCCTGGGGCTCAAAGGGGGCCTCGGAGAGCATCACGGGAAATCGCTTCCGGAACTCCGCCACGAAGGCCTCGTTCTCCCGAAGCTCCGGGGCGAGGAGGACCTCGGCGGGCCGGTGGCGGAAAAGCTCATCATAGAGGGCGCTTTTTCCCTTGAGAAGGGTCCCCTTGAACTCCCCGGTGGAGACGTCCAGGAAGGCCAGGCCCCACCCGTCCCCGGTGGCGATGGCCGCCAGGTAGTTGGCCTCCCGGGGGAGGAGGGCCTCCTGGGTGAGGGTCCCCGGGGTGAGGAGCTGGGTCACCTCCCGCCGCACGAGCCCCTCCGCCTCCTCGGCGGGCTCCACCTGGTCGGCCACCGCCAGGCGGAAGCCCATCCTTAAGAGCCTCTCGGCGTAGGCATCAAAGGCCCTTATGGGAATCCCCGCCATGGGGGTGGTGAAGTCCTTGCTGGTCTTGTGGGTGAGGACTAGGCCCAAGGCGCGGGCGAGCCTTTCGGCGTCCTCCCCGAAGCACTCGTAGAAATCCCCCACCTGGAAGAGGAGGAGGTAGTCCGGGTAGCGGTCCCGAAGCTCCACGTACTGCTGGAGAAGGGGCGGCAGGGGTCCTGGGCCTTCGCCCTTGAGCATGGCTTCCATCATACGCCGGGAAAGGCCCTTCCAGATACCCAAAAGCCTTTCCGAGCGGGAAGCGCCCTCGCAGGTGCGGGCTTTCCTCCATACCCCCCCTTTGACAAGGAAGCCCTGCCCCGGTAAGGTACAAATGTCCCCTAGGGAGGACACTATGAGGAAAGTGGATAGAAGGCAACTTCTCAAGCTTTTGGGCGCTGGGGGGGTTCTGCTCGCCTCGAGGCCCGCCTTGGCCCAAGCCTCGGCCCAGGCGGAGGAGGCCCTTCCCAGCTTCACCGGGCCCAAGGCCAACCCCTACTGGAATGGGGTTCATCCCTATGCCGTCTACCCGCAAAAGCTTCCCTTGCTGCGCATGACGGACCGCCCCATCCAGCTGGAGACGCCGCGCCACTACTTCCGCACCCCCTTCACCCCTAACGAGGCCTTTTACGTCCGCTACCACCTGGACGAGATCCCCAACGAGATTGACCTCTCCGTATGGCGCCTAAAACTGGAAGGGAACTTTGAACGCCCGGTGGAGCTTTCCCTCGAGGACCTCATCCGCAAATTCAAGCCCGTATCCATCGCCGCCGTGAACCAGTGCTCGGGCAACTCCCGAAGCCGCTTCCAGCCCAGGGTCGCTGGGGGGCAGTGGGGCAACGGGGCCATGGGCAACGCCCTCTGGACGGGGGTGCGGCTTAAAGACCTCCTGGACTACGCCGGGGTGAAGCCGGGCACGGTGCAGATCCAGTTTGAAGGGCTGGACCGGGGCAAGGGGCCGGAGAACCTAGGCTCAGGCCGCTTCATGAAGTCCCTGGACCTGAACGACCCCGTCATTGAAGAAACCATCCTGGCCTACCTGATGAACGGGGAGCCCCTCCCCATGCTGAACGGGTTTCCCGTGCGCCTGGTGGTGCCGGGGAAGTTCGCCACCTACTGGCTCAAGCACCTCACTTGGATCCGGGCCCTCACCCAGGAGGACAAAAACTTCTGGATGGCCACAGCATACCGCATTCCTGACACCCCTAATGGCTCCACCACCCCCGAGGACGTGGCGGCGGGCAGGGTAAAGACTGTGCCCATCGGCAAGGTCAACATGCCCGTGCGCTCTTTCATCATTGACCCCGATGGCTCCTATCCCCTGGTGGCGGGAATGCCTGCCAAGATCCGGGGCATCGCCTTCAGCGGCCACGGCAAGGTGGTGAAGGTGGAGGTTTCCACCGACAACGGCCAGACCTGGCGCCCCGCCATCCTGGGCGCCGACTACGGGAAGTACTCCTTCCGCACCTTTGAGTACACCTGGCGGCCCGAGCGCCCGGGCACTTACACTCTGGCGGTGCGGGCCACGGACGAGAAGGGAAACGTCCAGCCGGATACCGGGGTCTGGAACCCCGGCGGCTACCTTTGGAACAAGATCGAGCGCCAGGAAGTGGTGGTCCTGGCGGCCAAGTAGGGAGGAGATCATGAGGAAGCGCTGGCTTATTCCCTTGGGGCTTTCCCTGCTGGGCTTCGTGGTGGCCGAGGTGCCCGGGGTGGTGGCGGGCAACTACGCCCAGGGGCCCCTGGGCCTCACCCTCCAGCCGGCCCCGGCCAAGCCGGGGGAGGGCACGGTGTACAAGGTGGGGGCCTACCCCCTCTACACCGCTGAGCTGGCGGATGGGGAGGGCAAGGAGCTGGTGATGGGCTACTGCTCCATCTGCCACAGCGTCACCTACATCACCATGCAACCGCCCCTGGCCAACTGGAAGCCCACCGTGGACAAGATGCTGAAGACCTACGGGGGCGAGAAGTTCATCCCACCGGACGCGGCGGAGAAGATCCTCGCCTACCTGCAGGCCCACTACACCCCGGAGACCCGCAAGGAATGAATCGGGTCGTCTCCCTCCACCTGGGCCGGGAACCGGGCTTCCCAAGCCCCAGGTGGAGGAGCTCTTCCTCGTGGCAGGCCACGGCGCCCTGGGGGACCGGCATGCCGGCAAAGACCCCGACCGGGCGGTCTTGGTGGCGGGGCTTGGCCCTTACGAGAAGGCCAAAGGAATGGGGATAGAGCTCCCCTACGGGGCCCTGGGGGAAAACCTCCTCCTCTCCCTGGACCCGCACGGACTTCCCCCGGGAGCGAGGCTAAAGGCGGGGGAGGCCCTTCTGGAGCTTTCCTACGTCTGCACGGTGTGCAACAGCCTTTCCCAGTTTGACCTCCGCCTGCCCAAGCTCCTCTACGGGGGGCGGGGGGTGTACGCCCGGGTCCTCCAGG
>BBBL01000150.1 GCA_001311545.1 Thermus kawarayensis JCM 12314
CCTTGGGCGGGGCGGGCCTCAGGGTCTGGGAGCGCCTGGCCGAGGCCTTCCGGCTCCACCTGGAGATCGTCAATCCCACCTTGGACCCCACCTTCCGCTTCATGCCCCCTGACCACGACGGCAAGATCCGCATGGACTGCTCCAGCCCCCACGCCATGGCGGGCCTCCTCGCCCTCAAGGACCGCTTTGACCTCGCCGTGGGCAACGACCCGGACGCCGACCGCCACGGCA
The DNA here is from genome assembly GCA_001311545.1 of Thermus kawarayensis JCM 12314. Next base: position 232 of record BBBL01000150.1, read on the forward strand.
TCGTGACCCCGCGGGGCCTCATGAACCCCAACCACTACCTGGCGGCGGCCCTTCACCACCTCTTCACCACCCGGGCCTGGCCCGGGGCCAAGGCGGGCAAAACGGCGGTGACCAGCGCCCTCCTGGACCGGGTGGCCGGGCCTGGGCCGGGGGGTCTACGAAACCCCCGTGGGGTTCAAGTACTTCGTGGAGGGGCTTCTTGGGGGACAGCTGGGCTTTGGGGGGAGGAGAGCGCCGGGGCGAGCTTCCTCCGCTTTGACGGCAGGCCCTTCTCCACGGACAAGGACGGGATCCTCATGGGGCTTCTCGCCGCCGAGATCATGGCCAAGCGGGGGAAGGCCCCGGACGAGCTCTACGAGGAGCTGGCCGAGGCCCTGGGCCGGCCTCACTACCTGCGCAAGGACCTGCCCCTGCCCCCCGAGGCCAAGGCCAGGCTCTCCCGCCTCACCCCCGAGGACGTCCGGGAAAGGGAGCTGGCCGGGGAGCCCATTCTGGCGGTGCTCACCCGCGCTCCCGGCAACGGGGAGCCCTTGGGAGGCGTGAAGGTGGTCACGGAAAACGCCTGGTTCGCCGTCCGGCCCAGCGGCACCGAGGACGTGGCCAAGGTGTACGCCGAAAGCTTCAAGGGGGAGGCCCACCTCCAGGCGGTCCTGGAGGCGGCCTTGGCTCTGGTGGACCGGGCTTTGGCCTAGGGCCCCTGCGTTGACAGCCCTCTGCCCCCCGGGTAGGATGGGGCCGGTTTTGCCAGGGGGTATAAACATGCGCCTTCTTTTGGCCTTGTCCCGAGCCATAGACGCCCTGAGCGAGGCGGTGGGGCGGTTGGTGGTGTGGCTGGTGCTTCTCGTGGCCCTCCTCTCCGCGGGCAACGCCGTGATGCGCTACGCCTTCAACTACAGCTCCAACGCCTACCTCGAGGCCCAGTGGTATATGTTCAGCCTCATCTTCCTCCTGGGCGGGGCCTACGCCCTCAAGCACAACGCCCACGTGCGCATAGACCTCCTCTTCGGCCGCCTCTCCCGGAGGCCCAGGCTGGATTGACCTTCTGGGTACCCTCCTCTTCCTCATCCCCATGAGCCTGGGGGTCATCTACCTGGCCTGGCCCTGGTTCCTGAACTCCTTCGCCGCAAAGGAGGTTTCCCCCGACGTGGGGGGGCTTCCCCGCTGGCCCATCAAGCTCATGGTGCCCGTGGGCTTCGCCCTTCTTCTCCTCCAGGGGCTTTCCGAGCTCATCAAGCGCATCGCCTTCCTCACGGGCCACCTGGGACTCCCTGAGGAGGAAAAGGAGGTGGTGGAGTGAACCTGGAAGGCCTCATGCCCCCCCTGATGTTCGCCGCCCTGGTGGTCTTTCTCCTCTCCGGCTACCCCGTGGCCTTCTCCTTGGGGGCGGTGGGCATCGTCTTCGGGTTTTGGGGGATCGCCCTGGACGTATTCCCGGCCGGGCTCCTCAGGGCCATGCCCGACCGCATCTTCGGCATCATGTCCAACCAGCTCCTCCTGGCCATACCCTTCTTCACCTTCATGGGCATCATCCTGGAGAAGAGCGGCCTGGCCGAGGACCTCCTGGACACCATGGGCCGCCTTTTCGGGCCCCTACGGGGCGGCCTTGCCCTGAGCGTGGTCTTCGTGGGGGCCATCCTGGCAGCCACCACCGGGGTGGTGGCTGCCAGCGTAATGGCCATGGGCCTCATCTCCCTGCCCATCATGTTGAAGTACGGCTACAACCCCCGCCTGGCCAGCGGGGTGATCCTGGGCTCGGCCACCCTGGCCCAGATCATTCCCCCCAGCGTGGTCCTCATCGTCCTGGCGGACCAGCTGGGGGTGAGCGTGGGGGACATGTACCAGGCGGCCCTGATCCCGGCGGGGCTCACCGTGGCCTTCTACTTTCTCTACGTGGTCTACGTGGCCCTCTTCCGGCCCCGGTGGGCCCCTGCCCTGCCCGAGGAGGCCCGGCCCGAGGCGGGGAAGGAGCCCGAGGCCGCCTTCGCCCTCCTTTCCTACCTCCTGGTGGGGGTGGGGGCGTGGAAGCTGGGGGAGTTCCTCCACCTTCCCTCCTGGCTGGAGGCCTCGAGGTCCTCTTGGGCCTCTTCCTCTGGACCCTGGCCCTTCTTCCCCGCATCCGCCGAAACCCCCTCCTCCGCCGGGCCCTCCTCTCCATGGTGCCCCCTCTGGTGCTCATCTTCCTGGTCCTGGGCACCGTCCTCATCGGCCTCGCCACCCCCACGGAGGCCGGGGCCATGGGGGTGGTGGGGGCGCTCCTTCTCGCCCTTTTGAACCGCCGCCTCTCCTTCCCGGTCCTCTACGGGGCCATGGAGGCACGGCCAAGCTCACCGCCTTCGTCATCTTCATCCTCATCGGCTCCACCCTGTTCAGCCTGGTCTTCCGGGGCGTGAACGGGGATTTGTGGGTGGAGGGCTTCCTCACGGGGCTCCCCGGAGGGGAGACGGGCTTCATCCTCTTCGTCATGGTCTTGGTCTTCCTCCTGGGCTTCTTCATAGACTTCTTTGAGATCGCTTCATCGCCCTGCCTCTCCTGGCCATCGGGGCCGAGGCCTTGGGCATCAACAAGCTCTGGTTCGGCCTCCTGGTGGGGGTGAACCTGCAGACCTCCTTCCTCACCCCGCCCTTCGGCTTCGCCCTCTTTTACCTGCGGAACGTGGCCCCCAGGGAGGTAAAGACCCTGGACATCTACCTGGGCGGCCTTCCCTTCATCGGTCTCCAGCTTTTGGTCCTCCTCTTCACCTACCTCCTGCGGGAGCCCATCCTGCGGTTTGTGGGGGGGTAATCCTTCCCCACGCCGGCCCCGGCAAGAACGGGAACGCTGCCCGGCCGCGAAAAGGAAATCCCCGGGGGAGTCTCCCGGGGATGGTCCTCCTCGTCTAGAGGGCGGGGAAGGCGAACTGCTCGTAGCCCAGCTCCGCCACCCCGAACCAGCGGTAGGACTCCTCCCGGAAAGCCTTCCAGGCGGTGTAGACCTTGCGGTAGGTGGCGTCCTTGGCCGCCTCCTCCTCGTACCAGTCAAAGGCCGCCCTCTGGGCCGCTTCATCACCTCCGCGGGCCACTTGCGGAGCCTTACCCCGTTCTTGATGAGGCGCTGGAGGGCGGGGGCGTTCACCCGGTCGTACTTGGCCAGCATCCACAGGTTGGCCTCGGCGGCGGCCACCTCAAAGGCCTGCTGGTACTCCTTGGGAAGCTTCTGCCACTCCTTGAGGTTCACGTAGAAGGAGAGCATGGGCGGGCTCGTGCCAGCCGGGGTAGTAGTAGTACTTGGCCACCTTGTAGAAGCCCAGCTTCTCGTCGTCGTAGGGGCCCACCCACTCGGCGGCGTCCACCACGCCCCTTTCCAGGGCGGGGTAGATGTCCCCGCCCGCCAGCACCTGGGGGACCACGCCGAGGCGGCTCATCACCTGGCCCCCGGGCCCGGGGATGCGCATCTTCAGGCCCTTGAGGTCGGAAAGGCCCTTGATCTCCTTGCGGAACCAGCCGCCCATCTGCACCCCGGTGTTGCCCCCGGGGAACTGGATGATGCCGAAGTCGGCGAAGATGGGGCGGAAGAGCTCAATGCCGCCCCCTTGGTACATCCAGGCGTTCTGCTGACGGGCAGTGAGGCCGAAGGGCACCGCCGTGTCAAGGGCGAGAACCGCCGCCTTGCCCACGTAGTAGTAGCTCGCCGTGTGCCCCGCCTCCACCGTGCCCTGCTGCACGGCGTCCATCACCTGTAGCCCCGGCACGATCTCCCCCGCCTGGTAGGGGCGGATCTGGAACCGCCCCCCGGTGAGGGCGGAAACCCGCTCCGCCAGGACCTCCGCCGCCCCGTAGATGGTGTCCAGGCTCTTGGGGAAGCTGGAGGCCAGGCGCCAGCGCACCGTGGGGGCCGCCTGGGCGAAAGCCGGTCCGAAGGCCGCGCTCGCCGCTACGCCGATACCCGCCTTCTTCAGAAAGTCACGCCGCTTCATTTTGACCTCCTTAGCGGTCCTTGGGGATTATACCCCGCCCCCCCGTGAGGGGCGCAAGCCCCCTCCTTAGCGCACATAAAAATACGTTTCCGCCACGTGGTAGGTGCGGGCCCCGGAGGCCTCGAGGTACACCCTCAGGCGGGCGTCCCAGTCGGTGTAGACCCCCTGGAGCCTCACCCCGCCGGGTTCCCGGTCGGTGTACACCGCCCGCACCCGGTGGAGGCCCCTGGGGGGCGTGAGGACGTAGCGGTAGGCCCCCGGGGGCAGGACGTGGGTGCCCCGCTGGAGGAAGAAGCGGTCCAGCTCGTAGGTGCGGCCGTCCGGGTCTTCCACCACCAGGGTCACCCAGCCCGGCCGGTCCAGGGTGAGGAAGAAGCGGATCTCCTCCCCCACGAAGTACGTGGCCCCTGGGCCCCGGTCGGGCTCAAAGCGCAGGAGGACCGGGCTATAGTCCCAGCGGTAGGTGAGGGTGAGGCCCTCGAGGGTCACGGTGCATGCGGAAAGAAACCCTGCGAGAAGGACCAAGAGGAAGCGCATACGAACCTCCTCCCTTAGGGTACGCCGCCTTGGCCCTGAGGGTCTTCAGGAAACCTTAAGGGGGCCTGGGCCACGGGGGCGAAGCGCCTCCGGTGGACGGGGGAGGGCCCCAGGGCCAGGAGGGCCTCCTGGTGCTCCGGGGTGCCGTACCCCTTGTGCCGGGCGAAGCCGTAGCCCGGGTAGAGGCGGTCCAGCTCGGCCATGAGCCGGTCCCGGTGGACCTTGGCCAGGATGC
>BBBL01000151.1 GCA_001311545.1 Thermus kawarayensis JCM 12314
CCTTAACCGCCTCCTTCGCCAGCCTCCGCGTGGCCCGCACCGCCCGGCTCCTCATGGAAGGAAGCCGCCGCATGGCCCAGGGGGAGTACGGGGTGCGCCTTCCCGTTTTGGAAAGGGACGAGCTCGGGGAGCTCGCCCTCCACTTCAACCGCCTGGCCGAGGCCCTGGAGAGGGTGGAGAAAACCCGGGTGGAGCTCATCGGCACCGTGGCCCACGAGCTCAGAACCCCCTTGGCCGCCCTCCAGGCCTACGCCGAGGCCCTGGCCGATGGCGTCATGGCCCCGGAAAAGGCGGCCCAAGGCGTGGAGCGGGAGGTGCGGGCCATGGCCCGCCTGGTCCAGGACCTGGCCCTGGTCTCCCAGGTGGAGGCGAGGGCGGTGGCCCTCCACCTCAGGCCCCTGGACCCCCAGGCCCTTCTGGAAGCGGCGGCGGAGCGCTTCCTCCCCGCCTTTCAGGCCAAGGGGGTGGCCCTCGAGGTGCTTTCCCCTTCCGCCTCGCCCCCGGTCCTGGCCGACGAGGAAAGGGTGTTGCAGGTCCTCGCCAACCTGCTTTCCAACGCCCTGCGCCACACCCCCAAAGGTGGGGAGGTCCGCCTGAGGGCGGAAAGGGGAGCCGGGGAGGTCCTCTTCAGCGTGGAGGACACCGGGCCCGGCATCCCCGAGGAGCACCTCCCCCGCATCTTTGAACGCTTTTACCGCATAGACCCCTCTCGCAGCCGCAAGGACGGGGGCACGGGCGTGGGCCTCACCGTGGCCAAGGGCCTGGTGGAGGCCATGGGGGGAAGGATCTGGGCGGAAAGCCGGCCCGGCCAGGGGAGCGCCTTCCGTTTCACCCTCCCCCTTTACACGGCTTAACGCCGGGTAGCTAGCGTTGTGGCTATGAAGAGGCTTCTTGTCCTCACCCTGGTGGGCGCAGCTCTAGGCCTGGCCCAAGCCCCCTCCCCCGAGGTCCTGCAGGGGGTGGGTCTAGAGGAAACCCTGGCCCTTGCCAAAAGGTGGCGGGAGAAAGGAGAGAGGGTGGTGAGCTACGTGACCCCCGAGGCCTTCTTCTTTGAGTTCCCGGACGGCCGCAAGGCCCGGGTGGCCCTGGGAGAGGCGTTCCTCTTGGCCGTGGCCCCCTACCGCCAAAGGACCCACCCCTGCCAGGTCCACTACTTCTCCAGCTGCACGGGGGAGCTGCGGGAGGAGACCTTCGCCGTCCGGGTCCTGGAGGGGAACAAGGAGGTGCTGAGGACCCAGGTGCGCACCGGCAAGGACGGCTTCTTTGAGCTTTGGCTTCCCCGGAACCGCCGCTACACCCTCGAGGTCCGCCAGGGGGACTGGGTAGCCCAAGCCCCCGTGGCCACCTTCCGGGATAGCCCCACCTGCCTCACGGAGCTAAGGCTTTCCCGGAGGTGAGGGATGCGGCGCCTCCTCGCGCTCTGGGTTTTGGGCCTGGGAGCCTTGGCCCAGGTTCCCGTGGGCCAGGTGGCCACCCGGGACGTCCACGCCCTCCTGTGGCTTCCCGATGGCCGCCTCCTCTTCGGCCACCACGACGGCATCCATGTCTCCGAGGACGAAGGCCGGACCTGGCAGGACCTGGTGCGTCAAATGGGCTTTGACGCCATGGGCCTTGTCCTGGAGGGGAACCGTATCCTCGCCGCCGGGCACTGGTGCTTGCGGAGAGCCAAGAAGGGGGCAAGGCCTGGCGGAACCTGCGCCCCCAGGGGCTTCCCGCCATGGACCTTCACGGCTATGCGGCCGCGGGAGGGCTCCACGTGGCCCTCGAGGCCACCCACGGCTACTTCGTCAGCGAAGACGGTGGGCAAATCTTCAAGCCCACCGCCCCTAAGGGGCTTCCCAAGGCGAACATGGCGGCCATGGTCTTCCAGGGGAGGACCCTTTACGTGGCCCCCATGGGCCAGGGCCTCTACCAAAGCCCAGACGGCGGCCAGACCTTCACCCAGGTGCCGACCCCGGAAAAGGAGATCTACGCCCTGGCGGTGGGGGTGGGGACCTTTACCTGGGAGGCAGACCGGCCTCTGGCAGAGGACCCCGGTGGGCTGGAAAAAGCTGTGGCAGGGCACGGTCCTGGCCCTCGCCGCCCATCCCCAGGAGGCAGGAAGGCTCGTCTTCATAGACGGCCAAGGGCGGGTCTGGAAGCTTCCGTAAGGGCACGTCCCTGCCGAAAGCCCAAGGATCCCGAAGGCTACCCCCAGATCTCCTTCTGCTGAAGGGAAGCCCAAGGGAGGCTACCCTAGCCTTAGGGTGCCGAAGCCCGGCATGGGGAGCCCGGAGTACGTCCTCACCCAGCACGCACGGGAGGTTCTGGAGAAGAGGGGCATCCCCCTAGAGTGGATAGAGCGGGCGCTGGCCTTTCCAGAAGCCGTGGAAAAGGACCGGGTAGACCCCTCATTGGAGCACCGCCTCGTCCGGATTCCGGAGAGGGGGAAGGTGCTCCGAGTTGTCGTGAACCCTAAGTCCCAACCATGCGGGTGGTAACGGCGTTTTTGGACCGGAGGGTAGTCTTATGAGGCTAAAGATAGACCGTGAAGCGGATGCGCTCTACTTGACGCTAACCGAAGGACCGGCCAGCCGCTCGGAGGAAGTGGCCCCCGGGATCATCGTGGACTACGACGAGCAGGGCCGGCTCGTGGGGGTGGAGGTGCTCTACCTCAGCCAGCGGGCCCCTGAAGCGGAGCTACAAAGGCTTTTGTTTGAAACCGTGCCCTCGGAGCGCTGAAGGGGAGCCCATATCCCTACTCCTTGAAGGCGAGCCCCGCCACGTGGGGGGCCACCACGGGAAGGGGAAGGGCGAAGGCCTCCGCCTCCACCCGGGGAAAGCGGGCCTGGATTAGGGCGAGGGTCTCCCGGTTGGGGTGGCACCCGTCCCCGAAGAAGGAGAAAAGCGGCGTGGCCGCCTCCTGGAGAAACCGCAAAGGGGTCCTTCTGGTGGCGGCCACGTGCTCCAGGAAGAGGTAGGCCCCGCCCGGCCGCAAGACCCGGTGGACCTCCTCCAGGGCCTTACTGGGGTCTTCCACCGAGCAGAGGACCAGGGTGCCCACCACCAGGTCCACGCTCCTGCGGGCAAGGGGATGGCCTCCGCCCGCCCGGGAAGAAGGGTGAGGCCGAGACCCCGCCTCTTCGCCTCCTCTAGCGGGGTGGAAGAAGGGGTTGGCTCGAGGGCCAGGTAGGCCACCCCCTCGGGCAGGTAGGCCAGGTTGGTGCCGGGCCCGGGGCCGATCTCCAGAACCTTTTCGGGCCGCACCCGCCTAAAGGCCTCCTGGAAAAGAGCCCGCTTCTTTGCCGCCACCCAGGCCTCGTGCCGGGCGGAAAGCCCCGGGTAAAGGCGGGCGAAGAGGTGCTTGCGGATCACCGAAACCAGCCTACCCTAGCCCGCGCCCCCTTTACTTCCCGGGGTACTACACCCTTGACTTCGGCCGCAAAGAGGTGGAAGGCATGCTCTCGGTAAACGCCTACACCGGAGAGGTCTGGGTCCACACCTGGCATGGGCTTCCTGGGCGGACGCGGGGAGTAAACTGTTGGGGGATATCCATGACCGGGATGCGCAAGACCCTAAAGGCCACCCTTTCCGAAGCGCGGGCCCAGGTGGAGGCCGCCCTCAAGGAGGAGGGCTTTGGGGTCCTGACCGAGATTGACGTGGCCGCCACCCTGAAGGCCAGACTCGGCCTGGAGAGGCCCCCTTACCTGATCCTCGGGGCCTGCAACCCCCAATTGGCGGCGCGGGCCCTAGAGGCCGAGCCGGAGATCGGCCTCCTTCTTCCCTGCAACGTGGTGCTCCGGGAGGCGGGAGAGGGGGTGGAGGTCCTGGTCCAGGACCCCAAGGAGATGTTCCGGGTCCTCCCCGAGGCCACCCAGGAAGCCCTGGCCCCCGTGGCCGAGGAGGCCCGCGCCAGGCTCTCCCGGGCCCTCGCCCGGCTCTGAGGCTTTACACGCCCTTAACACATCCCCCTACCCTTGGGGCATGCACGACCGCAGGACCTTCCTCAAGCTCACGGTAAGCGGCCTGGTCTTGGGCGTTGCCCGGGCCCAGGCTGCCCCCTTTCCCGAGCCCAAGGTGGTGCGGAGCCAGGGCGGTCTCCTCTCCCTGGCGCTTCCGGCCGCTCCCGCCTCCCTCCCGCTCGCAGGAAAGCAGGCCACCCTCCTCACCTATGGGGGAAGCCTTCCCGGCCCCACCCTCCGGGTCCGTCCCGGGGACACGGTGCGCCTCACCCTGGAAAACCGCCTTCCCGAGCCCACCAACCTCCACTGGCACGGCCTGCCCATCTCCCCCAGGGTGGACGATCCCTTCCTGGAGATCCCCCCGGGGGAGCGCTGGACCTACGAGTTCGCCGTTCCCAAGGAGCTGGCAGGTACCTTCTGGTACCACCCCCACCTGCACGGCCGGGTGTCCTCCCAGCTCTTCGCCGGCCTCCTGGGGGCCATGGTGGTGGAAAGCCCCCTGGACGCCATCCCCGAGCTCCGGGAGGCGGAGGAGCACCTCCTCGTCCTGAAGGACCTGGCCCTCCAGGGCGGGCGCCCGGCGCCGCACACCCCCATGGACTGGATGAACGGGAAGGAGGGCGACCTGGTCCTGGTGAACGGGGCCCTACGCCCCACCCTGGTGGCCCAGAAGGCCACCCTAAGGTTCCGCCTCCTCAACGCCTCCAACGCCCGTTACTACCGCCTGGCCCTGCAGGACCATCCCCTCTACCTCCTCGCCGGCGACGGGGGCTTTCTGGAAGAGCCCGTGGAGGTGCCCGAACTTCTCCTGGCCCCAGGAGAACGGGCCGAGGTCCTGGTGCGCCTGCGGAAAGAGGGCCGCTTCCTGCTCCAGGCCCTGCCCTACGACCGCGGGGCCATGGGCATGATGGACATGGGGAGAATGGCCCACACCATGCCCGCAGGGCCAAGCCGGCCTGAAACCCTCCTTTACCTCATCGCCCCCAAGAATCCCAAGCCCCTCCCCCTGCCCAAG
>BBBL01000152.1 GCA_001311545.1 Thermus kawarayensis JCM 12314
CCTGCTTGAGGCCCTGCTCGGAGAGCTGGCCTTCGGCCCTCCTGGCCTGGGCGATCCGGTAGGCTTCCTGGGCGACCGCCAGGGCCTTCTGAGCTACTTCCAGATTTTTGGCGGCGAGATAGGCGTTCCAGTACTGCTGGAGGAAGCTGAAAAGGAGGTCCATCTCGCTTGCTCGCAGGGCGAGCTCCGCCCGGAAGAAGGCCATGCGGGCTTGGCGGAAGCTCTCGTAGGCCGAGCCGTAAGGGAGGGCTCCCAGGTTCAGGCTGGCGGCGAGGTTTTCCTGGAGCGTGCTTTGCCCTGAGAGGAGGAGGGCGTTGACCCCGCCTCCGGCGGTTACCTTAAGGCCTAAGGCGGTGGCCGAGGCCTCGTAGTTTGCCTGGGCCTGGGCGTACTGGGCCTGGAGGGCCTTCCAGCCTGGCGAGGCCTCGAGGCGTTCCAAGCCCTGTGATAGGGATAGCCCCTGGCTCCCGCCCAGGAAAGGAGGATCCATCCTCCCAGCAAGGCCCATGCGTTCGGGATCCCCTTGGCCCACATGGGAGAGAGTTTAGAGAACCCCGGTTAGTTGCGGGTTAAAGCGGTGCCTGGGCTAGGCGGTGATACCTGGAGCCGCCGCGCGCTATGGAGGCAGGGGTCCCTTGGCAATCCTTGTGAAGGGCTACCTCGTCCTCATCGTCCGGGAAAAAAACCTTCGGGCCTGGCTAAGGTTCTCTGCGAGAAGGGGGTCAGGGTTCTGGAGATCACCCTGCGCAGGGAGGTCCACCCTTCTATAGAACCTCGCTTTTTGAACATCGCTATGCTGGATTGGCAAGGATGATCCTCAGGCGCCTCCAACCCCTGCTGGAAGCCCGCTTGGACCAGGCCCCCGTGGTGGTGCTCACCGGTTCCCGGCAGGCGGGCAAGACCACCCTGGCCCTGGAGGTGGCCCGGAGAAGGGGGGCCCTTTACCTGGACCTGGAGTCGGAACGGGACCGGGCCAGACTCGCTGCCCCCGAGCTCTACCTGGAAGCCTACCTGGCCGCCTGGTGATCCTGGACGAGGTCCACCGCATGCCCGAGCTCTTCCCCCTCCTCCGCGGCCTCGGGCCCCGGCCTGCCACGCCCACTCGCCCTCTCGCTCCGGAGGCGGCCCACCCCCTGGGGGCATGGGAAGGGAGGGGAAACCCCCGGGGGTTTGCCCCCAGGGGTTTTGGACGCGCCCTTAGGGCACGGCCTGATGAGCCTTCAGTTATCCCCGTAGAGCGGGCTTCCTGTGTTTTGGGGATTGGCCCAATGGGAACCGAACTGAAAGTCGGCGGCGTTGTTCCCGGTGTGACGGCCCGAGGAAAGGCGTTTCCAGCTGATCTGGGTGGTGACCCCCCCGGTGGGTCCATCGGGCAGGCAGGAGCCTGGCACTGGCCGCTAGACTGGAAGCCCACCAGGTCCACCACCCTCCCTGCGGCGTCCAGGAGGCGCACCGCGCGGTTGTCGGCGATGCCCGTGGAGTAGGTGAGGTCGGGAACCACGGACAAGCTATAGCCCGAAGCCGCCGTGTTGGCCAGGAGGTAGTACTGCCCGGGCTGAAGGGTAACGGCCCCCAGGGTGGCCCGGTCGGCCCAGGCATTGCTGCTGGTGTACCGTTCCGTGACCCATAGTCGTCCATTTCACTCCCCGAGGGAGTGAAGACCACGGGCCACTTCCTGCTTCCACGACCCGTAGCTCGTAGACCGACCCCCGTAGGGAGCCGTTCCGCCGCCAGAGGGATCTCCACAGGCGTCACTTCCCGGGGAACTCCCGGTAGGGCCGTGAGGTGGGCCAGACCATAAGCCTCAGGTTCAGGGCCGCGTTCAGGTCCCGGTCCAGCTCCAGACCGCAGGCCTCGCAGCGGAAGACCCGCTGGGAGAGGGGCATTTTCCCCTGGAGGTGCCCGCACCGGGAGCAGAGGCGGGTGGAAGGGAAGCTCTTCGGGGCCACGATGAGGGTGGCCCCGTACCACTCCGCCTTGTAGGCGAGGGTCCTCCGAAAAGCCCCCCACCCCACGTCCGCCACGGACCGGGAGAGCCGCCCCCGGGCGAGGCCCTTGACGTTCAAGTCCTCCACCACGATGACCGGCTTGGTCTTCGCCAGCCAGGTGGTGAGCTTGTGCAGGAAGTCCAGGCGCAGGTTCTTGACCTTCCGGTGGAGCCTCGCCAGCCTGAGGGCGGCCTTCTTCCCGTTGTTTGAACCCTTCTCCTTGCGGGAAAGTTGCCGGGACCTTCGCCTCAGGAGCCTGAGCTTCCTGGTCAAGGGCTTGGGGGCCTCTATCCGGGTACCATCGGAGAGGACGGCGAAGGAGGAGAGGCCGAGGTCTATGCCCACGACATCGCCTTCGCTTCTCACCCCCCTGGGCTTGGGGTCGGGCCGCTCCACCTCGCAGGTGAGGCTCACGTAAAAGCGGTCCGCTTCCCGAGACACCGTGGCGGAGAGAATCTGGGCCTTACCCTCCTCCAGAAGTTGGAGGAGCTTCTCCGTGGGCTCCTTGCTCCTCACCTTCCCGATGCGGGGGAGCTGGACGTGCCGGGGGAAGACCCGGACGCTCCCGGTGAGGCGGGCCTTGTTGTCGGGAGTGAGCTTCTTCCGCTTGAAGCGGGGGAGCATGGCCTTCCCTTTTCTTCAGGCCTTGAAGGCCCTCTCCAGGTCTCTTATGGCCTCCTGGGGGGCGCACTTGGACACCTCGGTCCACCAGGGGGCGTTCTCCCTCTTCCAGAGGTTCCAGGCCTTGTGGAGCTCGGCGGCGGTGGGGAGCTTTTTCCCCTCCTCCAGGGCCTTCAGACAGAGGACGAGGGCCCAGTTCCAGGCGAAGCGGGCGGCCCCTACGTGCTGGGCCAGAGCCCTGCGCTGGAGGGCGTTGGGGTCCAGCTCAAAGCGGAAGGCCTGGTTTACCCGCATCCCATGACCTCCAGGGCCCTCCTGGCCCGGTCTCTCGCCGAGCGCCGCCCGTAAAGCCGCCCACAGGCGGAGGTGAGGATCTCCAGAAGGTCCCTCACCAGGTCGTCCGTCACCTCCCCCTCCTCCACCACCACCAGCCGCTTGCCGGAAGCGTAAAGAGCGGCCTCCAGCATCTCAAAGCCGAAGCGGCTCAGGCGGTCCCGGTGCTCCACCACGATGCGGCCCACCAGGGGGTCCTTGAGAACCCGCAGGAGCTTCCGGCGCCTGCCGTTGAGCCCGGATCCCACCTCGGCCACCACCTCGTACTCCGTCCATCCCTGGGCTTGGGCGAAGGCCTTCAGGCGCTCCACCTGGCGCTCCAGATCCTCCCTCTGGTCGGCGGACGAGACTCGGGCGTAAAGTACAACGCGTCCCTCGGGGAGAGGTTCTTCCACCAGGATGGTACCCGAGGGAAGCTGGCGGGCGGGGACGGGGAGCTTGCCCGACTTGAACCACCGCCAGGCGGTGAGGTAGCTCACTCCCCGCTTGCGGGCCCAGTCGGAGAGCTTCATGGCTGATATGGATGATAAGAAAAACTTGGGCAGTTGTCAACCCCTGGACCTTCCAACCTTGGAGGCTCACCGCCTGGCAGGAGCGGTTGAAGAGTTCCACGAACTCGTCGTTCCCCCCGTTCGGTCCACGGAAGCGGAACTCGTTCACCACCACCGGGGGCCCGTCCGTGGCGCAGGAGGGGCCGTTCCCCGTTCCCGGGTTGGCGTCGGACGTGAGGTTTAGGGCCAGGAGCAGGGGATCGTGGTCGCTGGAGCGGTAGGGGTCTGGACGGTAGGGGTCGGCGGTCTTGTAGGCCAGGGTGTAGTCCAGGACTCGAGGCTCGTCCGCGTTGACGTGCCACACCAGGGGCTGGCCCACCTGTCCGGTGAGGCTCGGCGCGGCGTAGGCGTGGTCCAGGGCCCCGCTGAGGCCTTGGTAGACGAAGGTGTGGTGCCCCGTGAGTAGGGGCTTAGGCCCCCCTCCCGCAGGGTCCTGAGGGGGAGCTCCTCCTCTCCTCGTAAGCGTTGAAGTCCCCCAGGAAGAGCGCATCGGGGTCTTGGGCGGTGAGGTCCGGCAGCCAGCGGAGCAGCGCCTGGGCCTGAGCCGTCCGACGCTGGTTCCAGCACCCCTCTCCCGTGTCGGGGTCGGCGGGGTCGCAGGAGCCCTTGCTCTTCAGATGCACGGACACCACCGTGAAGACCCCGCCCGAGGCCCTGTCGCGGAAGGTCTGGGCCAGGGGGAAGCGCTCAAAGGTGTCGGCTTGCTGTAGGGCCCGCGGACCTCCCACCGGCTCCAGGCTGGCGGGCTTGTAGATGAGCCCCACCTTTATGGCATCGCACCCCAGCCCTCCCTCGGGGTCCGGCACAAAGGTGTAGGTGCCGGTGCCCATCCGCTCGTTGAGGGCGGCTACCAGGGCGGCGATGGCCTCTTGGCCGTTGTTCTGCACCTCCTGCAGGGCCACCACGTCGGCGTCCAGGGCCTCCAGGGCCGCCACCAGCTTGGCCTTCTGCCGCTCCCACTCCTCAGGCTTCGCGCCCCGCACCGCCAGGGCGTTGGCGCACCCGGGCGGGGTGAAGGTGCCGGAGAACTGGGTGAACCAGTTGTGGAGGTTGAAGCTGGCCACCCTCAAACCGGAGGCCTCGGGCCGCGGCGGCCTGGGGTTGGTGGCCTCAAAGCGGGGCTCCGCCGTGGGCTGAACCCGGTAGGCGCCAAAACGCCACTCCAGGACCCCCTCCGCCAGCACCAGGGTGTCCCCTGCCCGCCCGAGCTTGGCTTGTTCTTCATCTGTTTCCCTCTTTAATCCCTGCTTTCATTTATGCTCCCAACAACCCCCAAACCCGACCCTTAACCCCGCCGGGAAAAGGCCAGGACGTGGGGAAGGGTGTGGGGATTGGGAAAAAGCGGGGAGAGGGGGGCGTTGGTTACACACCAGGTTGGCGGGAAGAGGGGTGCGGGCTAAAATGGTGGTGAGGATGAGCGATGGGCTTGGCTGGAGGTGTGGGACCACCCGGAGGAGAG
>BBBL01000153.1 GCA_001311545.1 Thermus kawarayensis JCM 12314
GTGCTCATAGCTCCACCTCAAAAGAAGCCGCATCGCCTCGAGGGCCTCCCTTCCCCTCAGGAGGAAGCGAAACACTCCCTGGACCTCCACCTCCGAGGCGGGCAAGCGTAGGGTGGGATAGGCGGGGTTGTGGGGTTTGAGGACCACCATGTCCCCTTCGGGTAGATGTACTTGAGCGTGGTCTTCCCCTCGTGAAGCACGGCGGCAATCTCCCCTCGCCTCGGCCTTACTCCCCGCTCCACCACCACCACGTCCCCATCCAGGAGGTACTCCGCCATGCTGTCCCCTTCCACCACGAGGGCGAAAAGGTTAGGGCGTGCGGGCAGGGGGATGAGGCCCTCCACCTCCTCCAGAGCCTCCTCCAGGGCCCCGCAGGAACCCTTCCCACCACCGGAATGGCGAGGCCCGCAAGCAGCCTCCCCTCCGGTGTGAGCTCCACGTGGGTGGGGCGGCCGTGCCCTTGGGGATAGAGGACCACCAGGCCCTTCCGGGCCAGGGCCTCCAGGTGCTGGCGCACGGTCTGCGGCCGCAAGCCCAAGGCCCGGGTTAGGTCGTGGGCCGTGGGGGAAAGGCCCTGGCGCAGGAGCCGCGCCACTTCTAAAAAGACCCGCTTTTGCCCAGCCGGCAAAGGGGGTGCCATAGGTCCTCCTCTACCTGTTTTATAACAGTACCCCGAGGGATGCAAGCCCTCCACCCAAGGTTCTTCGGTCAGCGGGCAAAACGGCGTAGGGCACTCCAATCTCCGCGAGGAGGAGCGTACGAAGGCATGTGCTGACCGACTACAAAATCTAGGCGCGCGGAGCGGCTCCTGAGTATACTGAGGGGCGCATGGTCCTGACCGAGCGGATCCCCCTGGTGGCGGACGAGGCCGGAGGCCTCCGGGTAGAGGGCACCCGGGTCTACCTGGAAGACCTCCTGGACGCCTACGAGGGGGGGCTCTCCCCCGAGGAGATGGTCCTGGCCTACCCCAGCCTAAGCCTTGCGGACGTGTACGCCGTCCTCGCCTGGGCTCTGCGCCACCCGGAGGAGGTGGCCGCCTATCGGGAGAGGGCGAAGAGGGCGGCTCAGGAGGCGGAGGAGCGGGCCCGAGTCCACTTCCCCAAGGCCCTTCTCGCCCGGCTGGGTAGGGCGTGAGGCTCCTTTTGGACGAGAACGTGGAAAAGGCCCTCTTCCTGGGCCTGAAGCGGCGCCATCCCGGGCTAGACGTGGTGCGGGTAGTAGACGTGGGCCTTGGGGGGAGATCAGACGCTGAGGTCCTGGAGTGGGCCGCCCGGGAAGGACGGGTACTGGTGTCTAGGGACCACGCCACCCTGAGCGCCGAGGCCGCGCGGCGCATAGAGGAGGGCAGGCCCATGTCTGGGCTCATCCTCTTGCGCCGGGGGGTCGGCGTGGGCCGGATCTTGGAGGATCTGGAGCTCCTTCTGACCGCCGCGCGACCTGGGGAGCTGGAGAACGCCATCCTGTACCTGCTTCTAGGGTTGGCCTTCGCATTTCCTTCAAGGAGGTCCACCGGCTCCTTTTGGGCTCCTCGGTCACAAGCCAGGAGCTTGAAGGTCTCCGGCTTCTGGGGGACTCTACCTGCTGAGGCGCTACCCCCCTGGTCGTGTAAGGATTTATGAGTGTATCCAAGCGGACGGTGTATAACTGGGTGTCCAGCCTACAGGACAAGCTGGGCTTGGAGAACCGAGTGGAGCTCGCGCTGTACTACCTGGGCTTGCTCCCCCACTGCCGTGGGTGGCGTGGGATGTGAGTTTTTACTGGCTTGGATGTGAGCTTTTCTCTTGAATCCAAAATCCCGTGGCTCTATTTTAAAGGCGACCCCCAAGAGTTGGGGCGGAAAGAGGAGGGAGGTTGTGTATGGCAGTTGCAAGCCTCAACCCTTTTGATCTGGCTAGTCTAGACATCAGGACCAGTGCCGCAATGGATGCAGGTACGGTGAGCCCGCAAAGTACTTTGGTCTGCGCAACCATCGTCATTAGTTTTCGCAGCAACTTGTGCTGCGTTGTCACCATCACCCTGCTGGCCTGTCCCCGAACTGAGGAACTGCCGGCTTGAGCGCCGCTTTCGGGCCTCAGCGGTCGTTGGGGCTTTTTTTTCTCAAAGCAGCTTATGAACGCGACGAGGGGTAACCCCTACTTTTTGGAGGCTAAATACGACCTACTCCAGCAGCTGCGGATCCCCGGGCAGTTCATCGGCACCCCGCTTGGCGGTGTAGGTGCTTATGGGCTGCTCCTCCTAATGGGCCGCGACCTCGGCGGCCTCGGCGAGGAATTCCTCGTCCGCTTCGCCGCCTTAGGGGTCATGAACGTAGGGCTGCTCGCGATAGGGCTAGGGGCAGCCTCGGAGCGCGCCTACGGCTGGATCCGCCTGCGCCAGGTAGCGCCCATGCCGCCCCTGGCTTATTTCCTGGGGAAGGTTTCCACAGGGGCGGTTATGGCCGCCCTGACCGCCTTGGGTGTGCTCCTGGTGGAGCTGGTCTTCGGGGCGGTTTCCTGGCCCTACTACGCCTGGGTTTCGCTGACGCTGGCCCTGGTGCTGGGCAGTCTGCCCTTCACCGCCTTGGGCCTGGCCGCGGCCTACCTCGTGCGGCCGAACTCGGCTCAGCCGCTTATCGTCTATACCGCGGCATTCGTCCTTTTCCCGGTGTTCATGCCTTTGCTTCGCCTCCCAGAGTGGATCCAGACCATCTTCTCGTACCTTCCGAGCGCCCTCTTCATTGATTTAGCGCTTGGTGCGGTAGGCCTGGCCTCGCCCTCGCTTCCTTCTTTCGTGCTGCTCGCCGCGTATACCATAGCCTTCCTGCTGCTGGCCGCGTGGCTTTTTGGCCGCGACGAGGGCAGCACCTTCGGATGATCTGGGGGTGCACGGTGCAAGGGGCTATGGTGCGCGTCCCGCTGTTCCCCGTCGAGTGGTATCTTCAGGCGCTATCTGCACCAGACGGGCTCGCCGACTATCTTTTGGAAATCCTGCGCGAACCGGCTTTCATGGAGGCGTTGTGGCTGGCGAGCCCAAGCCTGGCACGCGAGGCCGAGCGTTGGCGAGACGGAGAGAAAGCGCCGGGTACAAGTCAGCTGTTAGGGCTGTTGCGGTACCTCATTCGGGCCACCACGCGACCCACCCCGTTTGGTCTATTCGCTGGAGTGGCATTTGTACCGATTGAGGAGCAGACACGGCTGCGGTTGGCTGGCCTCGGCAGCCATCAGAAGCGGGCTCGATTGGACTATGGCCAGGCGCTCGCCTTTGTGCAGTCCCTCGAGCGCGATCCGGCGTTGCGCTCTGAACTCTACGTTTACGCCAATCCAGCACTGTTGCGCTGGTACAGCCGGATTCGCGTTACCTGCCGGGATGGCTACGGTCGGGGCCAGGATCCAGGACAGGCTTGGATACGCCTTACCGATCCGGTGCAAGTAATCCTCGAATACGCTGCTCGGCCAGTCCAGTATGGCGACTTAATCCGCCGGCTGCAAGAGCGCTACCCACAGAGTTCAGAAGTCGATATCGACCTCTTCCTGCTCAAACTGCTGGACGAAAGCGTGCTCCTGAGCACCTTGCGACCTCCCCTCACCGAGATGGAACCTCATTCGTACCTTGCGCGCATGATCCCGCCAACCTCCCCACCCAGCGAGACGACTGAAAGGGTGCTACAAGCTTCGAGGCTTATTCAAGAAATCAATGCGACGAAGATTGGGGAAGGCACCAAGCTCCTCAAAGCCCTTTACGAAGAATTTGGCTTGCAGCAAGCGGCCGGGGTTGCTCTGGTGTTGCTGGCCGCGTCAGGGATGTTGGGGGAAGCCTGGGACGCGGTTTTCTTGTTGGCGTAGAGGGCATGATGAGAGATAGCATCCTGTTCTTCCAAGAGGTCAGCAAGGCTTACGGCAGCGTGCGGGCGCTTGAAGGGGTGAGCCTGACGCTTGCCCCGGGGGAAAAGGTGGCGCTCCTGGGGCCAAATGGGTCAGGAAAGACCACTTTGGTGCACTTGTCCGTGGGACTCCTACGCCCGGACACAGGCCGGGTGGAGCTGTTCGGTGAGAGCCCTAAATCGCTCAGGGCCCGCCGCCGGTTAGGGGTCATGTTGCAGTCGGCCGCCATCCCCCCGACCCTGCGGGTGCGCGAGGCGGTGGAGCTCTTCCGGAGCTACTACCCCGACCCGCTCCCTTTGGCCGAAACGCTCCACCTGGCGGGGCTAGAGGGCCTCGAGGATCGTTGGTATGGTCGTCTCTCCGGAGGGCAGCAGCGGCGGGTGCAGTTTGCCCTAGCCATCTGCGGCAATCCAGAGCTCCTTGTGCTTGACGAGCCCACCGTAGGCTTAGATCCAGATTACCGGCGGGCTTTCTGGAAATCCCTATACGAATGGGCTCAGGGGAAGACCCTGTTCTTCACCACCCACTACCTAGATGAGCCGACCGCTGGGCGGAGCGGGTCGTCGTGCTCCACAAAGGGCGGGTGCGGGCCGATGGGCCGGTGAAGTGGGTAAAATCGCAGTTAGGGGGCAAGGTTATCCGCTTTCGCAGCCACATCGGCTCTAAAGCCTTTGAAAGCCTGCCCGGTGTGCTCCAGGCTTCCGCAGTGGGGGATTATGTTGAGCTGGCTACCGAGCGGCCCGAGTCGGTCATTCCCCAGATCCTAGCCGTTGATCCCAACCTGAGCGACTTGGAGGTGCGTGAACCAGCCCTAGAAGAGGTGTTTCACGAGCTGATCCGAGAGCAGGCTTAGCTCCCTCTTTTGCCCTATGACCAGGCTCATCTGGAGCGCGCTCCGCATATGCACCCCCTAGACTCCACATTCCGCACCTTCCTCCTGCGCCTGGACCCCAGGCTCTACGCCGTCCTGGAGAAGTGTGCGCAGGACGAGCTTCGGAGCGTCAATGCCCAGATAGAATACCTCCTAAAGGAGGCGGCCCGGCGGGCGGGCCGGTGGAAGAAAGAGGAGGGTCGTGTCAAGAGTTAT
>BBBL01000154.1 GCA_001311545.1 Thermus kawarayensis JCM 12314
GTGGTGGTGGGGGACGCGGGGTACCTGTACCCGGAGGTGGCGGGGAAGGTGGTGGAAAAAGGGGGGGCTACCTCTTCCTCCTGAAGGCCAACCAGGGGGAAGTGCTGGAGTGGGCTCTGGAGGTGTTCAAGGGGATGGAGGAGAGGCGGCTTCCCGGGGAGACGGAGTCGGCCTGGGAGGTGGTGCGGGACGGGGAGGTATGGACCTACCGGGTCTGGGCTTCTCCCCATCTGCGATGCGCTCTTGGCCTTTCCCGGGTGCAGGCAGGTGGTGCGGGTGGAGCGGGAGGTGGTGCACAAGGGGACGGGGGAGGTACGGCGCACGGTGAGCTACGCCCTCACCAGCTTGGGGGCCGAGGAGGCGGAGGCGAGGCGGCTTGGGGAGCTTCTCCTTTCCCGGTGGGAGGTGGAGAACCGGTCCTTTTGGGTGCGGGACGTCCTCCTCCGGGAAGACGCCTGCCAGGTGCGGGGCGTGGGGGCGCAGGTCTTGGCCGCCCTCCGGGCCTTTCTGGTGTCCCTGCTGTACCGCGGGGAGGTGCGGGAGAAGAAGGCGGCCCTGGAGGCCTTCTCTTTCCATCCCCTCTCCGCCCTCAGGTTCCTGGGGCTCTATGCGGTATAGCGGTCAAGTCTGCTGCTGCAAGTGGGGGTTTTGCGTTCCGCCGCCGGGGGTGGTACCATGGGGTGAACCCACCGGGCTGGGCCTGGGTTCCCGATAGCCCGGTGCAGGACGCGCGGCTCTCCAGGGGGTCGTTGCCCGTTTAGCTGGGCCAGCGGAGGAATCCCACCCGCTGGCCCAGCAAATGAGCGTAGTTCCTGGTTTCTATGAAAGTCAAAGCCACCAGGGCCCCCCAGTGCACCTCCGCGGTCCATCCGCACGTGTGTGGGGACTACAGGACGGGCACCTCCCGGATCCCCAGGGTCCACGGTCCATCCCCACGTGTGTGGGGACTACGGCTGGCTCCCGTCATCCCGTGACGCCTACGCCGGTCCATCCCCACGTGCGTGGGGACTACCCCTTCTTCCTCTACTTCGTCCCGCCGAGCTACGGTCCATCCCCACGTGCGTGGGGACTACATGAGGGCTTCTGCCAGAAACTGGGCCTGCGTCGGTCCATCCCCACGTGCGTGGGGACTACGAAGGGGGAGGAAGCGGCCCAGGGGTCAGTTTCGGTCCATCCCCACGTGCGTGGGGACTACGGGGGGGTGAGGGCCGCCCATAATGCGCCCTAGGGTCCATCCCCACGTGTGTGGGGACTACCCTGATGCTGAGTGGTGGCGCGAGGACTGGGCGGTCCATCCCCACGTGCGTGGGGACTACACATGACCAGGACGGCAAAAACGCCTGCTCACCCCCCTTTATGTGTCTTTTTGGGAGGGAAGACAGGGAATATTGTCAAGTTCCACAGCCCTCGAGCAGGAATCAAGGAAGGGAGGGCTATTCCCACCATAGCACATCAAGCGCCGTCCGTGGAAACGAAGGCGGGGCGAAGTGGGTGAGAGCCTCCGCCTGGGCTCCCGGCAAGGCCTCCTCAGCGGGTGGGAAATAAGTGGGGTGGAAGTGGGAGGGAGTGGAAATCTGTGGGGAGTACGTGGTATACTCCCGGCGAAAGCCTCGCCTGGGTAAAGCCCTCGCCTCCTCCAACCAAGGGGCGGACCCCAGCGAGGGTGGGAGCGGGTGGGAAATGCCTTCGGTGAGTACCAGTACAGCCTAGACGACAAAGGGCGGGTGGTCATCCCCGCCCCCTTCCGGGACTTCCTGGAAGACGGCCTGGTGCTCACCCGCGGGATGGAAGGGTGCCTTTACGTCTTCCCTTCCGACCGCTGGCGCAAGATTGAAGAGCAGTTGGTCAACCTTCCCCTCACCGACGCCGAGGCCCGCGCCTTTGTCCGCTTCTTTTACTCGGGGGCCCACAAGACCCGGATGGACAACGCCAGCCGGGTCCTGATCCCCCCTCCTTGCGGCAGTTTGCCGGGCTCCAGGAAGGAGGCGAGGTGGTGGTGGCCGGGGCTCCGGGCAGGCTGGAGATCTGGAGCCAGGAGCGCTGGTGGAAAACCATTGAGGAAATCATGCGCCATCCACCAGCCCCGAGGCCCTCAAGGGGCTTATTGGGTAGGCATTTATGGAGACCGTTACCCAGCACATTCCCGTCTTGTACCAGGAGGCCCTGGACTTCCTGAAGGTGGAGCCCGGCAAGGTGTATGTGGACGCCACCCTGGGAGGCGCCGGCCACACCCGGGGCATCCTGGAACGGGGGGGGCTGGTCCTGGGGCTGGACCAGGACCCCGAGGCCGTGGCCCGGGCCCAGGCCTTGGGCCTACCGGGCCTCCGGGTGTACCAGGCCAACTTCCGCCGCCTCGAGGAGGTGCTCCGCCAAGCTGGGGTGGAAGAGGTGGCGGGGATCCTGGCGGACCTCGGGGTTTCCAGCTTCCACCTGGAAGACCCCAAGCGGGGCTTCAGTTACCAGAAGGAGGGCCCTTTGGACATGCGCATGGGGGAGGAGGGCCCGAGGGCGGCCGAGGTGGTCAATACCCTTTCCCTGGAGGAACTTTACCGCATCCTGCGGGACCTGGGAGAGGAAAAGCAGGCCTACCGCATCGCCAAGGCCGTGGTGGAGGCCAGGAGGAAAAAGCCCATAGAGACCACCACGGAGCTGGCGGAGATCGTCCGCCAGGCGGTGGGCTTCCGCAAGGCCGGGCATCCGGCCCGCAAGACCTTCCAGGCCCTGCGCATGTACGTGAACGACGAGCTTGGCGCCCTAGAGGAGTTCCTCGCCCAGGCTGCCCAGATCCTCGCCCCCGGGGGGCGGCTGGTGGTCATCACCTTCCACTCCCTCGAGGACCGGCTGGTGAAGCGGTTCCTCAAGGCGAGCGGCCTCAAGGTGCTCACCAAAAAGCCCGTGCTTCCCTCCCCCGAGGAGGTGGCGCGAAACCCCCGCGCCCGGAGCGCCAAGCTACGGGCCGCGGAGAAGGAGGCTTTGTGAAGAGCGCCCTACGCTTCGGCCTCCTCTACCTCTTGGCCCTCCTCCTCCTCTTCGCCGCAGGCACCGCAACCAGCTGGAAAAGGCCCGCCTGGCCCGGATGGAGGAGCGCATAGACCGCCTCAAGGCCGAGGAAGAGGCCCTCCTCAAGGAAACCTGGCGCCTAAGCCAACCCCACCGGGTGCTGGAGTGGGCGGAGAAGGAAGGGTTCGTGCCCATGAGCCGGGGGAGGTGGGAAAGGTGACCGCAGGCGCCAACCGGGTGCCTTGGTGTTCCTGGGGATGGGCCTCTACCTGGTCCTTTTGGCCTTGGGGGTTTACGCCTGGTGAGCCGGGGTCCCACGGGCCACGCCCTCCTGCCCCCACTCCCCACCCCCTCTGCGGGCAACCTCTACGCCGCCGACGGCACCCCTCTGGCGGTGAGCTCGAGGGGGGGCGGTACTACCCCCTGGGGAAGAGCGCAAGCCAGCTTTTGGGCTTTGGGGAACGGGCCTCCGGGCGGGGCTTGGAGGGGCTGGAGCGGGACCTAAACGCCGCCCTCTCGGAGGGGCGCTCCTTCACCCTCACCCTGGACCCTTGGGTCCAGGCCTTGGCGGAACGGGCCCTCTGGAGGGGACTGGAACGAAGCCGGGGGGCCTTCGCCACCCTCCTCGTCCTGGACCGGGAAGGCAGACTCCTGGCCGTGGCCAACGCCCCGGCCTTTGACCCCATGGCCCCGCGCAAGGACCCGGAGAAAGACCTTTCCTGGCGCAACCACGCCTTCCTGGTGGTCTTGGAACCGGGCTCCACCATGAAGGCCCTCACCGCCGCCATGCTCCTGGAGGAGGGCGCGGCCCGCCTTTCCACCCCGGTGGAAGCCCCCATGTGGCGGCAGGTGGACGGCTGGACCATCCGCGACGCCGTGCCCCACCCCCCTGGGCTCACCTTGGCCGGGGTGCTCAAGTACTCCTCCAACGTGGGGATCAGCCTCCTGGCCGAGCGCCTCCCCAAGGCGACCTTCTATCGCTATATGGAGAAGCTCCATCTCACCGACCCCAGGCCCCTCCCCGGGGTGCGCACCGCCCCGCCCCTGGTCAAGGCCCCGGAGGAGTGGAGCCGGGCTCTACGCCAACCACACCCTTCGGCCAAGGCTTCCTCGTCACCCCCTTGCACCTGGCGGCGGCCTTCGCCGCCCTGGTGGACGGGGTCTACCGTACCCCGAGGCTCTTCCAGGGCCAGGAGGCCAGGGAGGAGCGGGTCTTCTCCCCGGACACGGCGAGGGCCATCCGCCAAGCCCTGGAGGAGGCCCTCGCCCCCAGGGCCGCCCTGCCCGGCTACCACCTGGCCGGGAAGACCGGCACCGCCCAGGTGGTGGTCCAGGGCCGTTACTCTAAGGAAGTCTTCACCGCCTGGTTCGCCGGGTTCGTCCCCGGGGACGCCCCCCGGTACACCGTGGTGGTGGCCGTCCACCACCCCCAAGGCGAGATCCACGGAAGCCTGGTGGCCGCCCCCATCTTCCGGGAAGTGGCCGCCGGCCTCTTGGCCTACGCGGGCCTTCCCCCCTATGCTGAGGGGCGGTGAGGTAGAGGTGCAAGATGCGCATGTTAGGGAAATGACGCCGGAATGGGTGGCCGCGGCCACAGGGGGGAGGCTCCACCCCGGCGGCCGGACCGCCTTTGACCTCCACTGGGACAGCCGGGCCGTGGGTCCGGGGTTCCTCTTCGTGGCCCTTCCCGGAAGCCGCACCCACGGACGCGCTACGCCCAGGAGGCCTTGGCCAAGGGGGCCCACCTGGTCCTCTCCGACCGCCCGGGGGAGGCCACGGTGGAGGTGGCGGACACGGCCTTGGCCTTGGTACGGCTGGGACGGGCCCTTCGGGAGCTCTTCCCGGGGAAGGTGGTGGCCGTGGGAGGAAGCACGGGAAAGACCACCACCAAGGAGGCCCTGGCCCAGGGCCTGGGCTTCCCCGCCCCTTCCGGCAACCAGAACAC